>NZ_JBFAIC010000075.1:0-53006 GCF_040654515.1 Dactylosporangium sp. NPDC050688 | reverse complement strand
GAGGATGAACAGGAACAGCCAGGTCGGGCCGAACGACGACCGGGCGGCTTCGGGCCAGGCGAGCGCCGGATCGGACGGATGCTGCACGAACCTCACCAGGATTCCCGGCGCATCACCGGGACCGGCGTCGGGCCAGCCGTTACCGGACAGCAGCGCTGCCAGCTGCCCGGCCAACCACAACAGCAGCCCGACCACGCCGCCGGCACCAAGGACAACTGCCCCGACGATCACCAGGAACCGGACAGCCGCGTCGTGCTCTCCCTGTTCAGAACTCACGAGCGTACTCCCGCCGGGTCCTTCAGCGTCCGTCACGCGTTGTGGAAGCGTCGATCTCCGCGTTGGAGCGTGACTCTACTACGTCGGGACGAGGAGAGGCCGCTCCTTGATGGCGTCGAAAAATGTGCTCCCGGGCCCCGATCATCCGCAGCGCCAGCTCGGCGTACTCGCGGGCGATCTCGGCCGGGCTCGTCGGGCCGGCAGGGTCGAACCACTGTGGCAGCGAGGTGCACATCGTGGCGATGGCCCGCCCGGTCTCCAGCGGCATGGCGACGTGCGCGTCGCCGCGCTCGACGGCGTGGGCGATCTCCAGGTCGATCCGGTGCTGCACCTCGTTTCGCCGTGCTGCGACGCGACTGCGGTCCGGCTCGGCGATGCTGCGCATCTCACTGGCTCCGATGAAGGCCAGCTCGGGTCGTGAGGTGTGGAAGAGCGCGAGCGCCTCGACGAGGCGCGCCAGCCGTGCCAGGGGGCCGTCGGCATCACCGGCGGCCTCCCGGATGCGCCAGTCGATCTCGTCCATCGTGAGATCCAGGATGCGCACCAGGATCGCCTGCTTGCTCTCGTAGTAGTGGTAGATGCCGGGGATGCTCATCCCGGCCCGGGCCGCGATCGTGCGCATGGTCGCTCCGTGATAGCCGGTGCGGACGAACTCTTCGATCGCCGCGGACAGCACCGGGTCGGCGTCGAGCGGCCCGAAGACCCGCCAGGCCTCCGTCCCGGCGGACGAGTGGGATGAAGGAGCGGTGTGCAGTAGGGACCCGGCGGACACGTCCAGTGCGGTGGCGAGATCGAGAAGCCGCTGCACCGAGACCCCGGTCCGGTCGTTCTCGATCGCGCTGATGGTCGCCGCGCTGACGCCGAGCCGATCGGCCAGCGCGCGCACCGAGAGTCCGCGGCGCTGCCGTGCCGCCCGCATCCGGGATCCTAGCGTGGCCGCCATGGTGTTCAGCATATCTGAACACCGGTCGACCAATTATCCAGAGTTCGCAGAAGGGGCATTCGCAACGACCGAGCAAGCGTTCTATAGTCACGGCGTGGACGGCAACGATCTGATCCGCCCCGACCGGCTGGGGCAGCTCCTGGCGGAGGCGACCGGCGACGCCCGGTGGGCCCACCTCGAGCCGCTGCTCATCACCGGCGGCAAGTCCAACCTCACCTTCGAGCTCACCAGCGCGGCCGGCTCGCTGATCCTGCGCCGGCCACCGACCGGGCCGCTGCTGCCCCGTGCCCACGACATGGGGCGCGAGGCACGGGTGCAGCGGGCGCTGGCCGCCACCGGCGTGCCGGTGGCGGCGATCGTCCTCGAGCAGCGTGAGCCCGACCTGCTCGACGTCCCCTTCTACGTGATGGAGAAGGTGCCCGGTGTCGTGATGACCGACGCCGCGCTGGACGGGTACGTCCCCACCGCGGCGGAGCGGGTCGCCGCCGTCGACGCGCTCGTCGACACGCTCGCCGTGCTCCACGAGGTCGAGCCCGAGGCGGTCAGGCTCGGCGACTACGGGCGGCCGCAGCACTTCGTGGCCCGGCAGGTCCGCACCTGGACCAGGCAGTGGGAGGCCGCCAAGACACACGACGTCGCGGCCGTCGACGCGCTCGCCACGCGGCTGGCCGGGCACGAGTGGCCCGAGCCGGCGCGCGCCTCGGTCGTCCACGGCGACTACCGGCTCGACAACTGCATCTTCGACGCGGCCGACCCTTCGCGGGTCAACGCCGTCCTGGACTGGGAGCTCTCCACGCTCGGCGACCCGCTCGCCGACCTGGGCATGCTGCTGTCCTACTGGGTGGAGACCGGCGAACCCAGGCCGACCCTGACGCCGAACCTGACCGCAGCGCCGGGCTTCCCCGGCCGGGCGTACGTCGCCGAGCGCTACGGAAACGTCTCCGGCCGGGACCTGGCCCAGCTGCACTGGTACGTCGCGTTCGCGCACTTCAAGTTCGCCGGAATCGCCCAAGGGATCGCCGCGCGTGTCGCCGGCGGCCAGATGGCCGGGCAGGACTTCGGTGATCTCGACGCCGAGATCGAACGCATCGCGGGCCGCGGGCTCGCCATCCTCGACGAAGGGAAGCCGTGATGGACTTCGAGCTGTCGGCCAAGGCCCACGACATGTGCCACCGCATGTGGGACTTCATGAACGAAGAAGTCTTCCCGGCCGAACGGGTGTGGCACGACCACCTGCGCGAGCACGGCGAACACTCGTACCCGCCGATCATGGAGCAGCTCAAGGCCTCGGCCCGCAAGCGTGGTCTGTGGAACCTCTTCCTGCCCGAACTCAGCGGCATGACGAACCTGGAGTACGCCTCGGTGGCCGAGATCACCGGCTGGTCGCCGGTCATCGCGCCGGAGGCGATCAACTGCCAGGCACCCGACACCGGCAACATGGAGACGCTCGAACGCTTCGCCACCGAGCAGCAGCGCAAGCAGTGGCTCGACCCGCTGCTCGCGGGCGAGATCCGCTCGGCGTTCGCGATGACGGAGCCGCAGGTCGCCTCCTCCGACGCCACCAACATCGAGCTGTCGATCGTGCGCGACGGTGACGAGTACGTCATCAACGGCCGCAAGTGGTGGATCACCGGCGTGGCGGACGAGCGTTGCAAGGTCTTCATCGTCATGGGCAAGACCGATCCGCAGGCGTCCACCCACCGTCAGCAGTCGATGGTGCTCGTCCCCCGAGACACCCCCGGCCTGGAGATCGTGCGTCACCTGCCGATCTTCGGCTACCAGGACCAGCACGGCCACTCCGAGCTCGCCTTCACCGACGTCCGCGTCCCCGTCGCCAACCGGCTGGCCGAGGAGGGCGACGGTTTTCTGATCTCGCAGGCGCGGCTCGGCCCCGGCCGCATCCACCACGCGATGCGCGCGATCGGCATGGCCGAGCGGGCCCTGGCGCTGATGGTCCAGCGCGCCAAGCACCGGGTCGCGTTCGGCACCACCCTGGCCGACCAGGGCGTCGTGCAGGATCTCATCGCGAAGTCACGCATCGAGATCGACCAGGTCCGCCTGTACGTCCAGCGCACCGCGTGGCTCATCGACAAGCACGGCGCCAGCGGCGCCCGCTCGGAGATCGCCGGCATCAAGGTTGCCGCTCCCGCGGTGGCGACGGCCGTCATCGACCGCGCCATCGAGGTCTTCGGCGCTGCCGGTGTGAGCGACGACTTCCCGCTCGCCTACTTCTACGCCTGGGCGCGGGTCCTGCGCATCGTCGACGGCCCCGACGCCGTGCACCGGCGCACCGTCGCGCGCACCGAACTCAAGCGTGCGTCCCCGGCGGCGCACTGACGTGTGGCACGACCAGCGGCCCGCCGCCGAGTCGATGTGCCTCGGCGGCGGCATGGGCATGGCGGGGGCGCCACCTTGGGCGGAATCACGCTCGAGGAGGCCCGGTCGTTCACCTACCGGCCGGGTGATGCACTCACCGCCAGGCGCCATGTCGATATGGCGGCAACGGCATGGACGCGGAGTATGTCCAAAGATCATCAACATCTCCGCAGCAGCACCGCACTGACCGAGGGGCCGCCGACGCCTGCCCCTTCTGAGGCAGTGGTGAAGACCTGTGCTTCCAGGCCGTGCTCGACCAGTGGCAGCACCGCGCTGCACGCCGATCGCTGGGCGAACGTACAGTGTCGCCACCTTGGGGTGCAGCGTAGGGAGGTCGGGCATGCGGGAACGGGTCGCGCTGTACGGGATCGCCGCGGTTGTGTGCGTCGTTGTCCTGGGTCCGCTGGTCGTGCCGGGGTACGTGCTCGCGTACGACATGGTCTTTGTCCCTCGGCAGCCCCTGCGGTGGGATCTGGTTGCCCCGGCCGACGCGTTGCCCCGTGCGGTCCCGCTCGACGTGGTCGTCTCGCTGGTCACGCAGGTCGTGCCCGGCTGGCTGCTGCAGCGCTTCGTGCTGGTCGCGGTGCTCACGGTGGCGGCCGTCGGTGCCGGCCGCCTGGTGCCGGCCGACCGGCTGCTGACCCGACTCGTGGCGGCCGTCGGATACGCCTGGACTCCGTACGTGGCGGAGCGGTTGCTCATCGGGCACTGGGCGCTGCTGCTCGGCTACGCGACGCTGCCGTGGCTGGTCGCTGCCGCGATCGGGTTGCGGGCGGGCCGGCCCGGTTCGCTGGCCCGGCTGGTGCTCGCCGCCGCGCCGGCCGCGTTGACCCCGACCGGCGGGCTCATGGCGTTCGTGGTGGTGGCTGTGCTGGTGCCCGGCCGGGTCGCTGCGGTCCGGCCTGCGTCGTTGCGGCCCACCACCGTGCTGGCGATCGCGGCGGTGGCCGCGCTGAACGCGCCCTGGCTGGCCGCGGCCGCCATCACCACCGCGGGCGGCCGCTCCGATCCGTTCGGCGTCACGGCGTTCGCGGCGCGCGCCGAGAACTGGAGCGGCGCGTTCGGCGCGCTCGCCGGTACCGGCGGGATCTGGAACGCCCAGACGACGCCTGCCAGCCGGCAGTCGGCGCTCACACCGCTGGTGACGGCGGTGCTGCTCGCGTTCGCGGTGTCCGGGTTCATGGTGCTGCGGCGGAGGTGGGCCGGCGACGGGTCACCCTTGGCTGCGGGGCCCGCGGTGCGTCTCGCCGCGTTGGCGCTCGGCGGGTTCGCCGTCGCCGCCGCCGGAGCGGTGCCCGTGGTCGCGGACGGGCTGGCGTGGCTGGTGTCCAACGTGCCCGGTGGCGGGCTGCTGCGCGACGGGCAGAAGTTTCTCGCGCCGTACGCGCTGCTGCTCGTCCTGTCCGCGGCGCTCGGCGTCGAACGGCTGGCGGCCCGGATGCCGGCGAACGCGCCCGCGGCGGGGCGGTCCCTGCTGATCGGGCTGATGCTGCTGCCGGTCGTGGCGATGCCGGACCTCGCGCTGGCGGGGGCCGGCCGGCTGCGTCCGGTGCAGTACGGGGCCGACTGGGAGGTGGTGGCCGGCCGGGTCGGCGAGCGGCCCGGGACCGTCCTGTCGCTGCCGCTGGCGGCGTACCGCGTCTACCACTGGAATCCCGGGTCGGTGGTGATCGACCCGCTGCCACGGTACCTGCCCGCCGAGGTCATCACCGACGACCGGCTGCTGGTCGGCGACTCGGTGGTGGAGGGCGAGAACGCCAGGGTGGCCGATATCCGGCGGCTGATGGCCTCGGGTCGCTCCGTGGCGGAGACCGGCGTACGGTGGGTCGTCGTGCAGCGCGACGCGGGCAAGCCCGTCGATGCCGCTTCCCTCGCCGGGTTGCGGTTCGTCTACAGCGGGCCGACGCTCACCCTGTACGAGAATCCCGAAGCCGCCCCCGAGCGCAGGGCGGACCGCTGGCGGCGAGCGCTCGTCACCGCGGCCGGGCTGCTCGCCCTCGGCGTCCTGCTGGCGTCGCTGGCCGCGTCCGGCAGACGCACGCTCGTCCGGCCCAGGACGCGGCCCTGACAGGAAGCGCAGGTGGCACGCTCATGGCTCGACGGACCGGCCGGCTCACCGCGGCGAGCGCCCTGGTGGCGTCGGCGGTCCCCGAACGGATGGTCGCGGCCCTGATCCGGCGGGTGTACCCCCGGGTGGAGCCCGAACTGGCCCGCATCGCCGAGTTCGTGCCGCGCGGCGGGACGGCGCTGGACATCGGCGGGTGGTACGGGCCGTGGACGCGTGGCCTGCGGAAGCTGGCCGACCTGGTGGTCACCGTCGAGCCGAATGCCCAGCTCGCCCGCAGCGTCGGTGTCGCCTACCCCGACGTGCGGGTCATCGAGGCGGCCGTGTCCGACCGAACCGGGACCGCCCGGCTGTACCTGCCGGAGGCCGGCCCGGCGGTCGGAACGTCCTCGCTGGAGCACGGCGGCGACCGGTCGGTGACGGTGCCGCTGGTCACCGTCGACGGGCTGAACCTCAGCGACGTGCGGTTCATGAAGATCGACGTGGAGGGCCATGAGCTGCCGGCGCTGCGCGGCGCCGCCGAGACCATCCGCCGCGACGGTCCCGTGCTGCTCATCGAGGTGGAGGAGCGGGTGCAGCCCGTCGAGCCGGTGGTGGACCTGCTGGCTGGGTGGGGCTACCGCGGGTACGTCCTGCCCGGCGAGCACTGGATCCCGCTCGCCGAGTTCGACCTGATCGCCCATCAGCGCGCGGCGATCAGGCGGGTGCGGCAGAGTTTCCTGCGGCGCGTGCTGGTGCCGAGGCCGCGCTACGTCAACTCTGTATTGTTCCGGCGGGCGTAGGTCTGCCGATGATCCTCCGCCGGTGTCGTTGCGATCCAGGAGCGCAGCCAACATGTCTGTACCACCCCACCGGGCCGATCTCGCCCGTTCCGTGCGGCTGTTCCGCGCGTTCCGCCGTGAGCAGAGCGACCCCGAGTTCTTCTACGGGATGCTCGCCCAGGACACCGTCGGGCAGCTCCGGGCGTACACCGAGCTGACCGGCGCGACAGTGCTCGACGTGGGAGGCGGCTCCGGCTACTTCACCGAGGCGCTGCGCGACGCCGGCGCCACGGTGGTCTGCGTCGACTGTGACGCGGGCGAGATGGCCGCCCGTAACGGCGTGATTCCCGCCGGCAGCGTGCTGGGCAGCGCGCTGCAGTTGCCGGTCGGCACCGGTCTGGTCGATCTGTGCATCTCGTCGAACGTCCTGGAACATGTGCCCGATCCGATCCGGATGGCGCAGGAGATGGTGCGGGTGACCAGGCCCGGCGGCATCGTCTACCTGTCGTACACGAACTGGCTCTCGCCCTGGGGCGGCCACGAGACGTCGCCGTGGCACTACCTGGGCGGTCATCGGGCGGCGCGCCGGTACGAGCGACGGTACGGGCGGCGGCCGAAGAACGTCTACGGCGAGACGATGTTCGCCGTCTCCGTCGCCGAGGTCCTGCGGTGGGTCCGGCGGCAGTCCGACGCCGAGGTCGTCGATCTCATGCCGCGCTATCTTCCCAGGTGGGCCAAGCCGCTGGTCCGGGTGCCGGGCGTGCGCGAGGTGCTCACCTGGAACCTGGTTGTGGTGCTGCGCAGGCGCCGGATTGAGACCTGTCGCAACTGAGCTACCGCGTGGTAACGTGCGACCCGTCACGAACGAGGAGGAGTGTCACATGCCACGAGCACTCACGTTGCTGCTGGCTGGCTTTATCGGTGGAGTCCTCGCCGTGGTGGGGCTGGTTGCGCTCAACCAGCAGTTGAGCGTCTCGTTGCAGTCCGCGGTCACCGCAGAGCAGGAGCCCGCGCAGCCTCAGGTGTACGGCCGCAGGTAGGTTCGTCGTAAGCACGCCGCTGCGCTGACGCGCGCCGCCTCCACGGGCGGCGCCGTCTCCGACCTACGCGACTTCTCGACCGTGACCGCCGCTCTTCGACGTGACCACCAGTAGCGCAAACCCGGCAGGCGCGACCAGCGCCTGCCTGTTGGCGTGGGTGGCGGCCGGACCTGTGCGCGCCGGTCTGACCTGTCCAGGCCCGAAGGCCTTGCCGTTCCGGCCCGACGACGGCGTGGCAGCGGCAATGATCAGCAGCAGTGACCACGATGGGATGGGAACGTGACACCGACGGCGCCTGCCGATGAGGCGGTGACGCCGAACAGTTCACCGGCGTCACGTTCCGCTCCGGGCACCGCACGGCCGGACGTCTCCCCGTCGCCCGCTTCAGCGGTATGGCGCCTGCGCACCGCGGCGGTCTGCGCGGCCCTGACCGGTCTCGCGTTCCTGCAGCGGCCAGGGCTGACGGCCGCCGACTCCAAAACTGACCTGGTGGTCGACCCGGCCCGTTGGCTGGCACGGGCGCTGCACGTCTGGGACCCGGCCGGCGCGTTCGGCCAGCTGCAGAACCAGGCGTACGGCTACCTGTGGCCGATGGGGCCGTTCTTCGTCATCGGCGACTGGACCGGCATCCCGGCGTGGGCGGTCCAGCGGCTGTGGTGGGCGCTGCTGATGTGCCTCGCGTTCGTCGGGGTCGTCATGCTCGCCGAGCGGCTGCGGATCGGCACACCGGCCACCCGCCTCATCGCCGGCGTCGCCTTCGCGCTGTCTCCGAGGCTGCTCACCGAGATGGGCCCGATCTCCGTGGAGGCCTGGCCGAGCGCACTGGCGCCCTGGGTGCTCGTGCCGCTCGCGGGGTTGAGCCGCGGCCTGCCGGCCCGCCGGGCCGTAACCCTCTCGGCGGTGGCGGTCGCCTGCGCCGGTGGCGCCAACGCGACCGCGGTCCTGGCCGTGGTGCCGCTCGCCGTGCTGATGCTGGCAACATCACCGCAGCCGCGGCGCCGCCGGCTGACGGTCATCGCGGCGTGGTGCGCGGCGGTCGGGGCCGCCACCGCCTGGTGGGTGGTGCCACTGCTGCTGCTCGGGCGGTACAGCCCACCGTTCCTGGACTACATCGAAACCGCCGCGGTCACGACCCGGGTCACGGACACGACCACGGTGCTGCGCGGCGCGTCGCACTGGCTCGGCTTCTACGGTGAGGTCTACGGCCCGGCCTGGCCGGCGGGGTGGCGGCTGGCGACCGAGCCCTGGCTGGTCGCTGCCACGCTGGTGGTGGCCGGGCTCGGTGTCGCTGGGCTGGCCCGCCGGGGCATGCCGCACCGCCGGTTCCTGATCGCCGGCCTGCTCACCGGCCTCGGGCTGGTCGGGCTCGGCCACGTCGGGACCGTGGACGGGCTCGCCGCCGAGCTGCAGCAGCGGTTCCTCGACGGCGCCGGTGCGCCGCTGCGCAACGTGCACAAGTTCGACGTCGTCCTGCGGCTGCCGCTGATCCTCGGCCTCGCCCACATGCTGGGGGTCCTGCACCGGTCCGCGGCGGCGGCCGGCGGAGGCTGGCAGGTGACCCGCCGGCGCGCCGTCGCGGTGACCGCCGGTGCCGTCGCCGCGATCCTCGGCTGCGCGACGCCGGCGATCACCGGTGGTCTGCCGAACCGGGGCAGCTTCACCGAGGTCCCCGGCTACTGGCGGGAAGCCACCACGTGGCTCGACCACCACCTCGACGGCGACCGCGTCCTCGTCGTGCCGGCGGCCCGGTTCCCGCGCTACACCTGGGGCAGCCCCACCGACGAGGTGGTCCAGACGCTGCTGAAGGGCAGCTGGGCGGTACGCGGCGCGATCCCCCTGACGCCGCCCACGACGATCCGCCTCCTCGACGCCGTCGATGCCGCGCTGGCCACCGGCGCGGGCTCCGCCGGCCTCGCCGACCTGCTGGCCCGCTCCGGCGTGCGGTACCTGCTGGTGCGGTCCGACCTCAACTACGGCGCCACCGGATCGGCCCGCCCGCTCGTCGTCCGCCAGGCGCTCGACCGGTCGCCGGGACTGCGGTCGGTGGCCGCGTTCGGTCCCATCGTCGGCAACAACAAGCTGTTCGGCGGCTACGTCGACGAGGGGATGGACGTCCCCGTCCGCGCGCTGGAGGTCATCGAGGTGGGCCGGACGGTCGACCGGGTGGTGGCCTACGAGACCGGCAGCGTCACGACCGTCGTCGGTGGACCGGAATCGCTGCTGGACCTCGCGGCCGCCGGCCGGCTGCCGGACGCACCGGCCGTGCTCGCCGGTGACCTCGCCGGCCGGCCCGCGTTCGGGCCCGTCGCGATCACCGACGGCATGCGCCGCCGCGAGGTCGCGTTCGGCCTTGCGTCCGACAGCGCCTCCAGCACCATGGACCCGGCCGAGAGTTTCCAGCTCGGGACGCCCGCTGCGGATTACCTGCCGGCGTGGGGTCCCGGGCAGGCGACGGTCGTGCGGTACGAAGGTGCCCGGGCCGTCACCGCGTCCAGCTCGTGGTCGCAGGCCAACCCGCTCGCCGGGGCCCGCCCCGCGCATCACCCGTACGCCGCCCTCGACGGCGACCCCGCAACGTCGTGGCGTTCGGCTCCGGGCAGCATCCCGACCCAGCAATGGTTCGAGGTCGAGTTCGCCGAGCCGCGCACGGTCGATGAGGTGAAGCTGCAGTTCGACCTGGCGGCCGACGCGCAGCCGGCCCGGGTGACGGTCCGCGCCGGGGCCGAACGCGCGACCACGGACGTGGTCGACGGTGCCGCCGAGGTGCACCTCGACGGTGTCCACGCCACCCGCCGGGTCCGCATCACCTTCGACAGCGTGAGCGTCGGATTCCAGTACAACTCCATCGGCCTCGCGGAGCTGAAGATCCCCGGCCTCGAGGTGGAGCGGACCCTGGTGCCACCCCAGCCGCCGGCGTCGGACCAGCCGGCCACGGTGGTCGTCACCGCCGCGCCCACCGTGCCGTCGTGCTTCTTCATCGACGACCAGCCCCGGTGCGGGGACGGGGTTTCCCGCGCCTCCGAGGACGCCGACCGGATCGACCGTCTCGTCCAGCTGCCGGCCGGTGGCACGTACACGACCGAGCTGTGGGTGCGGCCGCGTCCAGGCACGGCGCTGGACGCACTGCTGGACGGGCAGCGCGAGACGGCCACATCGCGTGACGGCACCGCGACGGTGACCGCCTCGTCGACCCGGCTGCCCCACCCGGCCGCCCGGCCGGGCGCGGTGCTCGACGGCGACCCGGCCACCGCCTGGCTGCCGGCGGTGAGCGATCCCGCGCCGTGGCTGCGGGTGGCATGGCCTCAGCAACGCACCATCAGCGGCCTGCGCCTCACCTCCCACGCGGAGGTCGCCGCCGCCCGGCCGACCCGCGTCCAGGTCGTCGGCGACGACGGGCCGCGCACCGGCACCCTCGACGAGGAGGGGCGGGTCGTGTTCGACCGGCCGATGCGGACCGACGACATCACCGTGCTGTTCCCACCCGGCTTCCCGGCCACCTCGTACGACCCCTACAACAACCGGTTCGAGTCGTTGCCGGTCGGCGTCGGCGAGCTGATCGTGCTGCCGGGCGGGCAGAACCCGC
Source organism: Dactylosporangium sp. NPDC050688 (assembly GCF_040654515.1). Classification (NCBI taxonomy): domain Bacteria; kingdom Bacillati; phylum Actinomycetota; class Actinomycetes; order Micromonosporales; family Micromonosporaceae; genus Dactylosporangium; species Dactylosporangium sp. NPDC050688. The sequence goes on along the minus strand of NZ_JBFAIC010000075.1, from coordinate 41,962 downwards.
TGCCGAAACTCGACCAGCGGGTGGAGCTGCCGTGCGGGCAGGGCCCGGCGGTGCGGGTCGGCGGCGTGCTCATGGCCACCGCGGTGACCACGACCGTCCGCGACCTCGTCCAGCTGCGCGACGTCAAGGCCCGGGTCTGCACCGACAGCCGCACGAAACTGACCCTCGGCCCCGGCGGCACGCGGCTGACCGCGACCGCGAGCGCGGCGTTCACCCCGGTGCGGCTGGCACTGGCCCCGGTGCAGGCGCAGGCCGCGCCGGTGGCGGCGCCGGTACGGGTCGAGCGCTGGGGCGCGACGCAACGCCGGCTGCAGCTGGCGCCGCACGACAAGGAGCTGCTGCTCGCGGTGCGGGAGAACAGCAACCCCGGCTGGCAGGCGACCGTGGCGGGGCAGCGGCTCACGCCGGTCACCGTTGACGGATGGCAGCAGGGCTGGCTGGTGCCGCCCGGCGTGCACGGCGAGGTCGTGCTGTCGTTCCCCGCCGACCGGCAGTACCGCGGCGGGATGGCGGTCGGGGCCTCGCTGCTCGGCCTGGTCCTCGTGCTGGCCCTGCCCTTACGGCGGCGCAAGGACGACGGCCCTGACGACGAACCCGGCAACGAACCCGGCAAGGCGTTCGACCCTGACTCCGGCGAGGACCTGCGCGCGGACCGGCCCGCGGGGGCCGCGACGATCCCGGCGGCGACCGGCGGCAGGCACGGCACGCGCCTGGTGCCCGCTCTCGTCGGTGCCGCCGCGCTGCTGCTGATCGGCGGGATCGCCGCCGTCGCCATGGTGCTCGCGGGGCTGGCCGCCGTGACGCTGCACGGGGTGCTGACGAGTCGCCTGTCCGGCGGTGACCGGCGGCGGTTGCGGGTCCTGACGCGGGCGCTGGTGTGGCTGCTGCCCGTCGCAGGTTTCGCGGTGGCCGGCTGGCAGTCGATGACGAGCGCCGACCCGCACACGGCGGCGCTGCCTCAGCTGGCGGCGTTGGCCACCGCCACGACGCTGTGGCTCTCGGCCGTGATGCCGGCGCGCCGCCGGGGCCATCGGGCGCCCCAGCGCTGAATCGGGCGCTCCACCAGGTAGTAGCTGGCCGACGCCAGGGCCAGGGCCGCGCCGACCGTGATCGCGTACGTCGACAGCAGACTGCCGGAGAACATCGGCCGGCCGGTCACCCAGTAGAAACACTCGAGCGCGAACGGGTGCCACAGGAACAGCCCGTACGACACGGAGCCCAGCCAGCGGGCGGTGCCGCTGCCGAGGACCGCCTTCGTCTGCGTGCGCGGGCCGAAGGCGATCGGGATCAGCACCATCACGGCGACCGCGAGGTAGAGCACGAGCCGCGTGGCGACCTGGGCTGTGTTGGACGGCATGAGGTCGTGCCAACCGGCCAGCGGCGTGGTCGCCACCGCCAGCGCCGCCACGGCAACGGTCCAGCATGCCAGCGGCGCCGAGCCGAGGGTGTCCAGGAACCGCCACGCCTTCGGCGCGGTGCCCGTCTGCAGCGCGACGTGGGCTCCGCCGAGCGCGATGCCGGCCCCGAACCAGATGGCGAACTGCGGCAACCACAGGCCGCCGGGCCACCGGGCGACGAGCCCGGTCTCCATGACGATCAGCCAGCCGGCGGTGACCGGCACGCTGAGCGCGGCCACCACCATGACCCGCCGAGGGCTCCACCGCCGTCCGAGCGCCGCCGCGGCCACCAGCGGCAGGAGGATGTAGAAGGCCACCTCGGTCGCGAGGCTCCAGGTCTGGCCGATGCCTTCGCGCAGGGGACTGCCGTCGTAGATGTGGGTGAGCGTCGCGTGCCGCACCCAGTCGCCCAGGGACACCGGCCTGTCGTGGGGGAGCAGGGTCAGCACCACCACGACCGTCACCCAGTAGGCGGGCAGGATGCGCAGCATCCGCCGCCACAGGTAGCGACCGGCACCCGGCCGGGGCGCACCGGCCGCCGCCGCGTCCGCCCACGGCCGGAAGAGCAGGAACCCCGACAGCACGAAGAACAGCGCCACTCCGACGTCGAGCGCGCCCAGCCAGTCGCCCCACGCGGCGGTCAGCGTCACCCCGGTGTAGAAGCCGGTGTGCTGCCCGGCCACGGCGAGGGCCCCCATGACGCGCACAGCGTCAAGGGCGGGCAGGCGCGGCAGGCTCCGCGAAGCTTCAACCAATTTCGGCCGTCCGGGGGATGCGTGCGTCATGACTCGGTGGTGACCTGCGGTGCCTTGGATCTGGTGCTGGTGTCCGCCGTCGGGCCACTGTTCCACGTCGGACCGGCGGTGCGCCAGTCGCCGACCGGCGGTGGCCGGCCGGAACCGGTCGACCCCGGCCGGGTCAGGGCTTGACCGCGAGAACGACCAGGATCGACGCCATCGACGGGCGGCGGCAGAAGACCGAATCCAGCCAGGTCAACGCCGGTGGGACACCGTGAAACCGGGCGCCGCGCACACTGACCGGCTGGAAACCCTCGCGGCGCAGCAGGTCGAGCAGTGCCGTGCGGTTGAACAGCCGCAGGTGCCCGACGGGCAGGGTCTGCTGCTTCAGCCGGCGCAGCGGGCCGGCCCCGACCTCGGTGGAGCGGCTCGACGTCTCGTAGAAGATCGGCTGGATGCCGGCCGGAAACAGCAGGCGGTTGTACCAGGCGTGCAGGTTGGGCGTGGTGAGCAGCAGGTGCCCTCCCGGGCGCAGCACCCGCGCGCACTCCTCGACCAGCAGATCGGGGTTGTTGAGATGCTCGATCACCTCAGCCGCGTGGACCAGGTCCATCGACGCGTCGGGCAGCGGGATGCCCTCCCCGAGATCGCACTGATGGAACTCGTACGGCAGCCGGGCGGCCTTGGCGAGCTGGTACTCGGAGTAGTCGACGCCGACCCAGCGGACGCGCTCATCGTCGACGTGCGTGGCGACGTGCGCGAGGAAGCCCCCGTCGCCGCAGCCGACGTCGAGCACCCGCGGTGCTGTGCCGGTGTCTCGGGCCAGGGTGGTTGCGATGATGTCGCGCGCGACGACCTGACGGTGGCGCAGCTCCTCCGGCGGTTGCCCGCCCCAGCCTCCCGCGTCGTAGTAGTCGATCACCGGCACGGCGTCGAGCATAGTCCCTGGACTGCCGTCAGCCTTTCCGGGTCTCGCGCCGTCGACGTGTTGACCGCGGCGCCGGCGGGCCGGTGCCCGACGCCGTGCTCACCTGCCCGGCCGGGTGGGGTGGCGGCCGGGCAGGCGGGTGCTCACGGGCGCCGCACGGACCGCCGGTTGGTGCTGCGTGCCGGACCGTTCGGGCAGAGCGTCTGTCTCGTCGGCAGCTGCGAGTGACGTGATCGACGGGCGGCGCCGGCTGTGGCCGGCGCCACCCTCACCGTGCGGAAACCTCCACCGGCCAGCGTCGTTCACCGGTTGTTCATTCGTCGGCAACGATGTAATAATTTGCGCTTGTCGATCAATGTGGATCGGAGCGGGGGCACATGGCAGGAGTCGGCACACGACCGCGGGAACAGCTGCTCGCCTGGGCGTTCCTGCTGCCGTCCGCGGCGGTGTTCGCGCTGTTCGTGTTCTGGCCGCTGGGCCGGTCGCTGTACCTGTCGGCGCACGGCAGCGACCTGTTCGGCGGCGCCGGGCGGTTCACCGGCCTGGACAACTACCGCGACCTGTTCGTCGCCGACGGCTTCGGCAAGGTGCTGGTCACCACCGCGCTGTTCACGCTGCTGACGGTGCTGCCGTCGGTGGCCGGGGCGCTGCTCGTCGTGCTGCTGCTGGAGGCGCGGATCCGCGCGACGCGGTGGTTTCGCACCGCGTTCGCGCTGCCGTTCGCGTTCTCCGTGGCGACCGCGTCGGTGGTGTTCGCGATCATCTACAACCCGGCCATCGGCGTCGCCAACGGCCTGCTCGGACAGGTCGGCATCGACCGGGTGCAGTGGCTGACCGACCCGGACATCGCGCTGCCCGCGCCGTGCGCCACCACGGTGTGGATGAGCCTCGGCTACAACGTGCTCGTGCTGTCCGCCGGGATCGGCGCCATCCCGCCGGAGGTCGTGGAGGCCGCCCGGCTCGACGGCGCCACCGGCCTCGCCCTGGCCCGGCGCATCACCGTGCCGCTGCTGTCGCCGCAGCTGTTCTTCCTCGTCGTGGTCACCACGATCCACGCGCTGCAGAGCTTCGGCCAGATACACATCCTCACCAAGGGCGGGCCGGACCGGGCCACCACCACGCTGGTCTACTCCATCTACACCGAGGCGTTCGCCTACGGCTCGTCGGACTACGGGGCGGCCAGCGCCCAGGCGGTCGTGCTGCTGGTCATCGTGCTCGCCTGCACCCTCGTGCAGTTCCGGGTGCTCGAGCGGCGGGTGCACTACCGGTGAGGCGCGCCGCGGTCCACATCCTGCTCGTCCTGCTCGCCGTGCCGGTGCTGTTCCCCGTGTACTACGCCGTCGCCGGCTCCGTGATGACGCTGCGCGAGCTGGCCGTGTACCCGCCCGCGCTGGTCCCCGGCGGCGTGCACCTGGGCAACTTCGGCGCGGTGCTCGACGCCGTGCCGCTGCGCCGGCAGTACCTCAACTCGGCCCTGCAGACCGGGGTCATCACCGTCGCCCAGCTGCTCACCAGCATCCTGGCCGGCTACGCGTTCGCGTTCCTGCCGATGCGGGCCCGCGCGTTCACGTTCGGGCTGTTCCTGTCGACCCTCATGGTGCCGTGGGAGTCGATCATCATCCCGAACTTCCTCACCATCTCCGACTGGGGCCTCGTCCGCGGGCCGCTCACCTACGTCGGGCTGGTCCTGCCGTTCCTCGCCTCGGCGTTCGGCACGTTCCTGTTCCGGCAGGCGTTCCTGCAGTTCCCCGCGGAGCTGCGCGACGCCGCGACCGTCGACGGCTGCGGCCACGGCCGGTTCCTGGCCCGCATCCTGATCCCGCTGTCGCGCCCGACGATCGCCGCGGTCGGCGTGTACGTGTTCCTGTCCGCGTGGAACCAGTACTTCTGGCCGCTGATCCTCGTGCGCGACCCGCAGTACCAGACGCTGCAGATCGGCGTGTCGCAGCTCAACGACGCCGAGGCCGCCGACCCAGGCCTCATCCTCGCCGGCGTCGTGCTCTCCCTCATCCCAACGCTCGCCATCGTCGTGTTCGGGCAGCGGTACATCGTCCGCGGGCTGACCGCCGGGGCGCTGCGCTGACGCGACCACCGCAAGGAGGAAGCGCATGCTCATCCACTCCATGGGCCGGTTCGCGGCCGCGCTGCTCATCGCCGGGGCCGCGGCGCTGAGCGGCTGCGGCGGCGACGACGCACCCGACGGCGGCTCGTCCGGCATCCCCGGCCGCGACGTGCTGGACAACGCCACCGGCAAGGTCACCATCGAGTTCTGGCACTCGATGCGCGGCGCCAACGTCGAGGCGATCGACGCCCTCGTCGCCGACTTCGCCAAGCAGTACGGCGACAAGATCGAGGTCAAGCCCGTGTTCCAGGGCGGCTACGACGAGACGGTCGCCAAGTACAAGACCGCCGTGCAGCAGAAGAACACCCCCGCCCTCGTGCAGATCTACGACATCGGCACCCGCTTCATGATCGACTCGAAGCAGACCGTCCCCGTCGCCGGGTTCCTCGACAAGGACGGCGCCGCCGCCACCGACATCGAGCCCAACATCGCCAGCTACTACTCCGTGGACGGCAAGCTGCACTCGATGCCGTTCAACTCCTCCACGCCGCTGCTGTACATGAACAAGGAGGCGTTCGAACGGGCCGGCCTGGACCCCGCGAAACCACCCGCCACCCTCGACGAGCTCACCGACGCGGCGAAGAAGCTCACCGTCCGCGACGCCGGCGGCAAGGTCACCCAGTACGGCTTCGGCGCCGCCATCTACGGCTGGCTGCTGGAGCAGCTGCTCGCCACCGACGAGAAGGAGTACTGCGACCAGGGCAACGGCCGCTCCGGCCTGGCCGGCAAGGTCCAGTTCGACTCCCCGGCCGGAGTCCGCGTCGCGCAGTGGTGGGCCGACCTGGTCCGCAACGGCTACGCCACCAACACCGGCCGCAAGACCGACGACGCCCAGGCCGCGTTCAAGTCCGGCAACGTCGCCATGCACCTGGAGTCCACGTCGGTGCTGCGCGGCTACGTCGACGCCGCCAAGGGCAGGTTCACCGTCGCCACCGCGCCGTACCCGAAGATCAGCGCCGCCTCCACCGGCGGCCCCATCATCGGCGGTGCCTCCCTGTGGATCAGCGGCCCCGGCCACAGCGCGGTCGAGCAGCGCGCCGCGTGGGAGTTCGTCAAGTTCGTCTCCCAGCCGGCGCAACAGGCCCGATGGCACGTCGGCACCGGCTACGTGCCGGTCAACGTCAAGGCCCACGACGAGACCGTCACCAAGGACTGGCGGGCGAAGTACCCGCAGTTCGGCACCGCCGTCGACCAGCTGCACGCCCGCAAGCCGTCGGTCGCCTCGGCCGGCTGCCTGCTCGGCGTCATGCCCCAGGCCCGCAAGGCCAGCGAAGACGGCCTCGAACAGGCCATCCTCGGCTCGAAACCCGCCGAGCAGGCGATGAAGGACGCCGCCGCGAGCCTGAAGAAGGACATCGACAACTACAACGCCGCGGTGCGCTGACCCCCGCGCCCCGTCTTCGCCCCCGCCGCGGCAACCTTCCGAGGCATCTGGCACGTTGGTGCAACGGATTCGGCGGTACCGGCGGGGGCGAGGACGGATGGCTGAGGGGTTCATGGCGCGGCTCGGTGGCTGGTGCTTCCGGCGCCGGTGGTGGGTGCTCGGTGTCTGGCTGGTCGTGGTCGCCGGTGGCGTGCTGGCCGCGGGCCCCCTGCTCGACGCCATCTCCGAGGACAGCAGCGTGCGCAAGAAGGTCGAGTCGATCGAGGCGTACGACCTGATCGGCACCGCCGAGGACTCCTCCGGGCAGGTCGTCGGGCTGGTGGACGGCGTCGACCCGGCCGCGGCGGACGTCCGCGCCGCCGTCGACGCGGCCGCGGCCCGGCTGCGCGGGACCGAGCACGTCCGGCAGGTCGAGACGGCCGCGGTGTCCACCGACCGGCGGGCGCTGCTGGTCGTGGCCACCCTGGAGAAGGTCGACAAGCCGACCCGCAACGCGGCCGTCGACGCCGTCGAGGCCGAGCTCGACCGGCTCGGCGGCGAGCTGCCCGGCGGCGCGGACGTGCGCGTCGGCGGCTCCGCCACGATCAGCCGCGACGCCGGACGTACCCTGGACGCCGACCGCACCCAGGCCGAGCTGCTGTCGCTGCCGCTCACCCTGATCGTGCTCGTCGTCGTGTTCGGCGGCCTCGTCGCGGCCGGCGTGCCGGTCCTTGCCGCCGTCGTGTCCATCGCGACGGTCTTTCCCGTCCTGTACGTCTTCACCACGTTCACCGACGTGGACTCCAACGCGCTGACCGTCGCGTCGCTGCTCGGGCTGGGCCTGTCCGTCGACTACGGGCTGCTGCTGGTGGCCCGCTACCGGGAGGAGCTCGCCGCCGGGTTCAGCCCCGAGGTCGCCATCGGCCGCGCCTGGGCCACCGCCGGGCGCACCATCCTGTTCAGCGCGCTCACCGTCGCCGCCGCGCTCGCCGGTCTCCTCGCGTTCTCGGTCCGGCAGCTCACCGCCCTCGGCGCGGCCGGCGTGTCGATCGCGCTGGTCGCGATGCTGGTGTCGCTCACGTTCACGGCCGCGCTCATCGGCCTGGCCCGCCGCCGGCTCAAGCCGTCGCGCCGGCCCGCCGGTGACGAGGCCGGCCGCGGCTTCTTCGCCGCCCTCGCCGCGCTCGTGCAGCGCCGCGCCGCGCTCGTCGCCGTGCTCACCGCGGCGGTGCTGCTCGCCGCCGGGTCGCCGCTGCTGTCGGCGACGGTGAAGCTGCCCGGCCTGGAGGGCACCCCGCGCAGCATCGAGTCGGTCCGGGTCGCCGACGAGCTCAAGACCCGCTTCGGCCGGTCGTTCGCCCCGACGGTCAGGATCGTCGCCCGGACGGGCGCCGCCGACCTCGACGCGTACGCCGCCCGCTGGTCCGCCGACCCGGCCGTCGGCAAGGTCCAGCCGGCCAAACCCGCCGGGTCCGGCCTGGCCATCGTCGACCTGAGCCTGCGCGGCGGCGCCCAGGACGACGCCGCCCAGGACCTCGTGCACCGCATCCGCGCCGACCGCCCGGACGGCGTGCAGTCGTGGGTGACCGGCGACGCCGCCGTCCTCGTCGACCTGGTCGACCTCATCCTCGACGACCTGCCCCTCGCGCTGGGCATCACCCTCACCGCGATGCTCGTGCTGCTGTTCGCGATGACCGGGTCGGTGGTCGTGCCGATCAAGGCGATCCTTGCCAACGTCGTCTCCCTCGGCGCGACGCTCGGCGTCATGGTCGCCGTGTTCGAGCACGGCTGGCTCGCCGGCGCGCTCGGCACCCTCACCGTCGGCGGGCTGGACCCGTTCGTCGTGGTCATCCTCTTCGCGTTCGCGTTCGCGCTGTCCATGGACTACGAGGTGTTCCTGCTCGGCCGGGTCAAGGAGTACGTCGACGCCGGCGACGACACGAACACCGCCGTGCGGCGCGGCCTGCAGCACACCGGCCGCGTCATCACCTCCGCCGCGCTGCTCATGGTCATCGTCTTCGGCTGCTTCGCCGCGGCGAAGATGGGCAGCATCGAACAGATCGGCCTCGGCCTCACCACGGCCGTCCTGGTCGACGCGACCGTGGTGCGCTGCCTGCTCGTCCCGGCCACCATGACCCTGCTCGGCCGGTGGAACTGGTGGGCCCCTGGACCGCTGCGCCGCCTGCACGCGCGCGTCGGCCTGCGCGAGGTGACCCTCCCACCGCCCGCGCCCGCCGCGGCCGAACCCGCCATGAGCGGCGGGGCTTGACCTTGACACGGTGGCAAGCTCTTCACTGGTCGCCGGGAGGTGGTCGGGATGACCATGCAGGAGACGGGCACGGGCACGGCACGGGTGGTGCGGGGGCTGGAGCACGGCAGCGCGTCGGTGCGGCTGCAGGCGGCGCTCGCCGCGGGTACCACGCCGGACCCAGGGCTGGTCGGCACGCTCGTCGCGCGGTGCGGGGTCGAGCCGGACTTCTTCGTGCGGGACATGCTGACGTGGGCGATCACCCGGCACGAGCCGGCGCTGACCGTACCGGCGCTGGTTGAGGAGCTCGGGTCGGCGCGGGCGCAGGCGCGCAGCCAGGCGTTGCACACGCTGTCGAAGGTCGGCGACCGGCGGGCGTGGCCGGCGATCACCGGGGCGCTGCTGACCGACGCCGACGACGACGTCGCCCGCAGCGCCTGGCGGGCGGCGGTCGTGCTGGTGCCCGAGGAGGGCCGGACGGAGCTGGCAGGGGTGCTGGCGACGCAGCTCGGCCGGGGCGGGCGGGACACGCAGTTGAGCCTCAGCCGGGCGCTGGTCACGCTCGGCGAGGACATCCTGCCGGTCCTGAGTGCCGCGGAGCACAGCAGCGATCCCGGTGTACGGCAGCACGCGGCCGCCACCCGGCAGCTGCTGCTCGACCCGGAGGCCGGGTCGGGGTACGCCGTCGAGGAGGCCAAGCGCGTCTTCGCTCTCGGGCCAGAGGGCCGGGAGGGATGATGGGACCGTGCTGATCGGTGACGTGGCGCGGCGCTCCGGGGTCAGCGCCCGCATGCTCAGGCACTACGAGTCGCTGGGCCTGGTGCGGCCGACGGGGCGCACCGGGTCCGGCTACCGTGAGTACTCGGCCGACGACATCCAGCGGATCTTCCACGTGGAGAGCCTGCGGTCGCTGGGGCTGTCGCTGCGTGAGGTCGGCCGTGCCCTGGACGACCCCGGGTTCGCGCCCGCGCAGCTCGTCGACGACCTCATCAGCCAGACCCGCGAGCGCATCGCGAGCGAGACGGAGCTGCTCACCCGGCTGCAGCAGATCGGCGGCGCCGAGCCCGCCGACTGGGGCGACGTGCTGCGCATCGTCGCGCTGCTGCAGGCGCTGGGGTCCGACAGCGCCGGCCGGCGGCAGCGCGCCGCGCTGTCCTCCGCCGACGAGGCGCCGGTGGAGGCGCTCGTCGAGGCGGTGCTGCACGAGGCGGACCCGAACGTCGCCGGCGCGCTGCGCTGGGCCCTCGCCCGGTCGGGCTCCGGCGGGCTGGCACCGCTGGCCGACGGCCTCACGGCGGCGGACGCCGAGGTGCGCAAGCGCGCCGTGCGGTCCATCGCCGAGGTGCCCGGCGACGCCGCGACCGGGCTGCTGCGCACCGCTCTGACCAGCGAGGATGCCGTGGTACGCAGGTACGCTGCGCTCGCGCTCGGCCACCGCGGCGGGCCCGACGCGGTGCCGACCCTCGTCGACATGATCGTCGAGGACACGAACGACGCCGACGCGGCCGACGCCCTCAGCGCGCTGGCCGGCGATCCCGCGCTGGCGGACCCGATCGCCACCAGGCTGGTCGAGCGCCTCGGCAGCAGTGAGGTCGTACCGGCGGCGCGGCAGCGGCTGACCCAGGCGCTCGCCGACATCCCGGGCGGCGTGGCGACCGGCGCCCTCACCGAGCTCGCGAACGACGCCGACCGTCCCGTCGCCCTGACCGCGACCTACGTGCTCAGGCTGCGTGACACGCGATGATGACGACCGCGTCGAACCTGAAGGTCACGCACAACATCGCGGTCGCGCCGGCCGGGTGAGGCCGGGCGGCGCCGTGGCGCCGGACCGTTGACCCATGTGCGCGCAACCCATCGCTGCGGCGCCGGCCGTGCCGGACACGTCCGCCGTCGCGGCCGCCATGGCGGTGGCCGAGCGGTACTTCACGCCCGCGTTCCTCAACCACTCCGTGCGCAGCTACGTCTGGGGCGCGATGTACGCGCAGGCCCACGGCATCGACCGCGACGACGAGCTGTTCTGCGTGGCGGCGCTGCTGCACGACATCGCGCTGTCGCCGGTGTTCGACAGTCACACGGTGCCGTTCGAGGTGGCCGGTGGCGAGGTGGCCCGGGTGTTCGGCACCGCGGCGGGCTGGCCCGCGGCCCGCACCGACCGGGTCGCGCAGATCATCGTGCTGCACATGCGCGACGACGTCGCCGCGGACGTGGACCCGGAGTCGCACCTGCTGCAGGTGGCGACGAGCTGGGACGTGGTGGGCCGGTGGCAGGAGGAGTTCCCGCCGGACGCGCGGACCGCCACGCTGCACCGCTATCCCCGGCTCGGGTTCGGCGCGCAGTTCCTGGCCGGCTTCGAGGACCAGGCCGGCCGCAAGCCCGGCAGCGCCGCGGCCGCATCGATAGCCGGGGATCTCGCCGGCCGGATCGCCGTCCACCCCCTCGACGCCCGCCCGACCGGCCCCGCCCTCAGCTGACCCTGCGCCGCGGGGGTGTCGGGGCGGTCACCTCGCTGAGGTGCGCCAGGACCTTGTCGGTGATCCGGCCCAGGGCGGCCACGTCCTGCTCGTTCAGCACGTCGATGAAGTGCCGGCGGACCGATGCGACGTGGTGCACCGCCGCGGCCTGCACGGTCGCCCAGCCGTGCTCGGTGAGCAGCACGGTCGCGCTGCGCCCGTCGTCGGGGGAGCCGGCCCGGGCCACCAGGCCGCGCTGTTGCATCCGGGTCACCTGGTGCGACAGCCGGCTCGCCGACCAGCGCAGCGCCCCGGCCAGCTCGCCGAGGCGCAACTGCCGGCCGGGCGCCTCCGAGACCGTGGTGAGCACGTCGTAGTCGGCGTCGGACAGGCCGGAGTCGGCGCCCAGGTCGCGGGTCAGCTGCAGGTCGAGCAGGGTGCGCATGCGGCGGTAGCCCAGCCAGGTGTGCATCTCGGCGTCGGTGAGCCAGCGAGGTTCGGGCATGCGGCCAAGCGTACGAGATCTGTTTGACATGTCAAACTCGTCGACCGTAGCGTGCTTGATATGTCAAACAGATTCGGCCTCGACATCCCCGCCGCGGCGGGCGTGGACCCCGTCGCCGCCGCCCGCACCGCCGAGGAGCTCGGCTACGACTTCGTCTCCACTTCCGACCATCCCAGCGGCACCGCTCCGAGCAACGAGACCTGGACGATGCTCACCTGGATCGCCGCGCACACCAGCCGCATCGAGGTCATGCCGCGGGTGCTCGGCGTGCCGTACCGCAACCCGGCCATGGTGGCGAAGATGGCCGAGACCCTCGACCGCCTCGCCGGCGGCAGGCTGATCCTGGGGCTGGGCGGGGGAGCCTCCGACGAGGAGTTCCGGGCCTTCGGCATCCCCGTGCCGCCGCCGCGCGACAAGGTCGACGGGCTCGCCGACGCCATCCGGATCATCCGGGGGCTGTGGGTCGAGCCGGCGTTCACGTACACCGGCCGCATCCATCGCGTCGTGGAGGCGCCGCTGGAGCCGAAGCCGGCGCGGCGGATCCCGATCTGGGTCGGCACCTTCGGGCCCCGGGCGCTGGACGTCACCGGCCGGCTCGCCGACGGGTGGATGCCGTCGCTGGGCTACGCGCCGCTGGACCGGCTGCCCGGGATGCTCGCGCGCATCGGCGCGGCGGCGGAGGCGGCCGGGCGGTCGCCGTCCGACGTCACGTGCGCACTCAACGTCGAGGTGTCCGTCGGGGCCGAACGGGCGGGTGCGGTGTCCGGGCCGGCGGACCTCGTTGCTGGGCGGCTGCGGGCGCTGCTCGCCATGGGATTTACGGTGCTCAACCTGAAGCTGGCCGGCCCTGACCGGCGGGAACAGGGGGAGCGGCTCGCGCTGGAGGTGCTGCCCGCCGTCCGGTCCTGAGTGGCACGAGTTTTTGACGGTTCTGTTACGTCCGTGCGTCCTCCGTGTTCTTGACACCCCGGGCGGCCGTGACCAAGATGTAGAAACCAAGCGCTTGTTAGGTTTATGATTCTGGCCACACCAGCCAGGCGGCGTTCCGCCGTGATCACTCCTCCCGAGGCTGACGATTCGTATAATTCCGTGACAGGGGTACAAATGGGCGTTTCAACGACGAGTCGCATCGTCAGCTGTCTCGCACTGGCGGCGCTCACCGTCGCCGGCTGCGGCAACAAGGCCGGGGACGAGAAGCCGACCAACGGCACCGCCTCCGGCGCGCCGATCATCATCGGCCTGGATGAGGACAGCACCGGCTCCGGCGCCTCCTACAGCACCATCGCGGGCAAGACCATCCGCCTGGCGATCCAGGACGTCAACGACAAGGGCGGCGTGCTCGGCCGCCCGCTGCAGCTGGTCGTGGAGAACGACGAGTCCGACCCGACCAAGGTACCGGCCGTGCTGCAGAAGCTCGCCGGCCAGGGCGCCAAGGCGCTGTTCCTGCAGAGCGGCAGCGCCGCCATCCTGCAGGCGAAGTCGACGCTCACCACGCTCGGCCTGCCTGCCATCGCCCCGACCGGTGTCACCGCGACGCTGGTCCAGCCGCCGGACAACGAGCTCATCTACATGCTCGCCAACACGACCACCGACTGGGCCGACGTGTACTGCGGCGCCTTCAAGGCCGCGAACATCACCAAGCTCGGCGTCCTCACCGACGACACGACCACCATCGCCGCGCTGGACAAGGCGCTGCTGCCGGCGCTGAACTGCGTGCAGATCGTGGCCACCGAGAAGGGCGCGGCCAACGCCTCCGACCTGTCGGCGCAGGTCGCCCGGCTCAAGAACGCCAACCCGGACGCCATCCTGGTGACCAGCGTCGGCGGCGCGTTCGAGGTCCTCGCCCAGAACACCCTCGGCAGCCAGATGAAGGGCACCAAGCGCTTCTCCCTCGCGTCGATCGGCAACCAGCCCTCGTCCTGGAAGCTCGCCGCCCCCGGCGCGCTGGAGGGCCTGATCTTCATGGGCTCGATCAACACCGCGAACCCGCGCACCCAGGCGCTGGTGACGCTGCTCAAGGAGAAGTACGGCAAGGACTACGACATCACCGCGTACGACGCTCAGGCGTGGGACTCGGTGCACGTGCTCAAGCAGGCGATCGAGAAGGCCGGCGGGGTCGACGACTCCAAGAAGCTCAACGAGGCCATCCAGAGCATCAAGGGGTACCCTGCCACCTTCGGCCAGGCGAACTTCACCCTCTCCTTCGGCGCTGACAAGCACCTGGGCGCCGACGGGCCGTGCGGGCTGTCGCTGATCGAGTTCGGCGCGGACAACAAGCCCAAGGGTCCCTGGGCCACCTTCCAGCCGCCGTGCAACAAGTAGAAAGGTAGGCAGATGGGCCAGCTGCAGTTGTGGTTGTCCGCCCTCGAGATGGGGTGTTTCTTCGGCCTCCTTGCGCTGGCCTACTACCTGGTCCTGGTCGGCGCCGGGTTCTTCAACTTCGCGATCGGCCCGTACGCCATGATCGGCGGGCTGTGCACGTCCTACCTGGTGCTGTACGAGGACATGAACGTGTGGGCCGCCGCGGCGGTGGCGATCAGCGCCGCCGCGGCCCTGGCCGTGGTCACCGAGCTCGCGGTGGTCCGGCCGGTGCAGCGCCGCTCCGGCGGCGGGGAGCTGCCGGCGCTGGTCGCCGTCGCGGCCGTGCTCTTCGCCATCCAGCAGCTCGCCGGGTACCTGTTCGGCTACACCACGCTGCCGGGGCAGCACCTGTTCACGTTCGACCCGGTGACCGTCGGTGACACCGCGGTCCAGCCGAGCACCCTGGTGCTGCTCGCGTTCACCGTCGTCGCGTTCGGCGCGCTCGCCGCGTGGATCCGGGCCACCCGCTCCGGCCGGCTGCTGCGTGCCGTCGGCGACAGCACCCACGCCGCCCAGCTGCTCGGCCTGCCGGTCAACCGGGTCCGGCTCATCGCGTTCGTCCTGTCGGGCCTGCTCGCCGGGATCACCGGGCTGCTGTTCGCGCCGAAGGCCGGCGTCAGCTCCCTGTCGGGGCTGAGCTGGGCGCTGTCGGGCTTCCTCGCGATGGTCGTCGGCGGCACCGGCTCGGTGTGGGCCCCGCTCGTCGGCGGGCTGCTGCTCGGCGCCGTCGAGGTGTTCGTGCCGTACTACTTCGGCGGGCAGTCCCACGTGTACGGGCTGCTCATCGTCGCCCTGTTGTTCTTCGCCCTCAAACCGAGCGGCCTGTTCGTGCGGAGGGTACGAGCATGAAGCGCATCCCCGGCTCCCTCGGCCTGCTGGTCGGTGCCGTGGGCGCGGTGCTGATCCTGCTGTGGGTCGGCGCCGACGGCTACAAGCAGACGCTGGTCACCACGACCGCCACCTACGCACTGGTCGCGCTCGGCATGTACGTGCCGTACCTGATGGCCGGCTCGCTGTCGATGGCGTACGGCGCGTACGCGGGCATCGGCGGCTACGCCGTCGGCCTCATCTCCAGCAAGAGCGGCCTGCCGATGATCGTCGCCTGGATCGTCGGGCCGATCGTCGCCGCCGCCGTCGCCGTGCTGCTCGGCCTGGCCACCCGCCGGCTGTCCGGGTTCTTCCTCGCCGCCGTGACGCTGCTGTTCGGCATGGCGTTCACCGCCTGGCTGGTGGACGCCGAGGGCATCTCCGGCGGCTCCGCCGGTCTCGGCAGCCTCCGCAAGCTCGACATCCTCGGCTGGCAGCCCAGCCACTACCAGGTCGTCGTCGGCTCCGCCGTGGTCGTGTGCGTCATCGCGTTCCTGCTCGACCGGCTGCGGATGTCACCGTGGGGCGTGATCGTGCGGACCATGCGCGACGCCCCCCGCGCCGTGGAGGCCGCCGGGGTGCGGGTGCCGGTGATGAACCTGGTGGCCCTCGCCATCGGCGCCGCCATCGCGGCCATCGGCGGCGGGCTGTTCACCTACTCCGCCGGCAGCGTCACCCCGGACACGTTCACCCTCAACCTGGTGTTCCTGGCCATCTTCATGCCGCTCATCGGCGGGTCGGCGACCCCCTGGGGCGCCGTGCTCGGCGCCGTCATCGCCGTCGAGCTCACCCTCAACTTCCCCGCCGTGGAGACCAGCGGCACGCTGATCCTCGCGCTCGGGGTCCTCGTCATCCTGCTCGTCGCGCCGCAGGGCGTGATCGGCTACGCGAGCAGACTGTTGAAACTCGCAGGAGGCCGTCGTGGCTGAGACGCTGCTGGTCGGATCGGGCCTCACCAAACGCTACGGCGGGGTCACCGCGCTGCAGGACGTGTCGTTCTCGCTGACCGCCGGCGAGGTCCTCGGCCTCGTCGGCCCCAACGGCGCAGGCAAGACCACCCTGGTCGACCTCATCTCCGGCGCGCAGCCGGCCACCGAGGGCCTGCTGACCCTGCGCGGGCAGCGGCTCACCGGCCCCGCGTCCCGGCGGGCGAAGGCCGGGCTGGCCCGCACCTTCCAGTACCCGCAGCTCGCCCTGGAGCTCACCGTCGCGGAGAACCTGCTGCTCGGCCGCGCGGCCCGACGGCACGGCACCGTCTGGCAGATGATCGCCGGCTCGTTCAGCGGCGCGTTGCGGCCGTACCCGGCCGCCGACACCGCCGCCGTGGCCGCGATCGCCGAGGAGCTCGGCATCGACCGCCTGGACCGCCCGGCCGGCGACCTGTCTCTCGGCGAGCAGCGGCTCGTCGAGGTCGGCCGCGCCCTAGGCCAGGACCCGCTGGTGCTGCTGCTGGACGAGCCGTTCGCCGGCTCCGACGCGGCCGGCGTCACCGGCATCTCCGAGGTCGTGCGCACCGTCCAGCGCCGCGGGCACGGCGTCATCCTGGTCGACCACAACGTCGACCTGGTCGCCGGGCTCGTCGACCGGATCATGCTGCTGGACCGGGGCCGGTCGGTGTTCGACGGCTCGCCCCGAGAGTGCCTGGACAGCCCGCAGATGCAGCAGGTGTACTTCGGCGTCACCGACGCCCCCGAGGAGGCTGACCGTGTCGGCTCATGAACTGCGCCTGGAAGGGCTGAGCGTCCGCTACGGGCACGCCAGCGCCGTCACCAACGCCGACATCGTCGCCCCCGGCGGCGTGGTCACCGCCCTGGTCGGGCCGAACGGCGCCGGCAAGAGCAGCGCGCTGCTCGCCGCGTACGGCTCCGTCGCCGCCACCGGCCGGGTCTTCCTCGACGGCGAGGACGTCAGCAAGCTCAAGCCCGCCGCCCGGGCCCGCGCCGGCATCGCCGTCGTGCCGCAGGGCCGCCAGCTCTTCCCGAAGCTCAACGTCGCGGACAACCTGCAGGTCATGGCGGAGCTGCTGCGCCTGCCACGCAGCGCGGTGCACACCGCCATCGACCGCTTCCCGATCCTGCGGACCCGCATGAAGAGCCTCGTCGGCGTCCTGTCCGGCGGCGAGCAGCAGATGCTCGTGGTCACCCGGGCCCTGATGGGCTCGCCGCGGGTGCTGCTGCTGGACGAGATGATGACCGGCCTCGCCCCGCTCGTCGTGCAGGAGCTGTTGCGCACCGTCACCCAGCTCGCCGCCGACGGCGTCGCGGTCCTCATGGCCGAGCCCGCCCTCGGCGCCGTCCGTGGCGCCGTCGACCGCGGCTACGTCCTGGTCCGCGGCGAGGTCGTCGCCACCCGCGAGGACGGCGGCGCCGCCCTCGACGACGAGTACCGCACCCGCATGGGCGTGCTGAAAACCGCCGCACACTGACCCTGGCGGCAGCGCAGGGTGGCGGTCGTGCCGCGCCGCGGGTTCAGGCATGCCGGACGGCCAGGTCGTCGGCGTGCGATGCGGCGGTCCGACCGTCACCCCTCGTACCACACGTACATGCGTTGTCCGGTCATGCGGGCCAGGCCGCCGATCTCCGGCGTTCGAAATGCCGGAACGTCGATGCCGGGAGGCCCGTAAGGTGGGGCGGATGGGGTGGGAGGCGCTCGGGCAGTGGGGTGAAGGCGTCGCTCGCATCGAGCCGCTCGCCGGCGGGGTCGCCAACGACGTGTGGAGCGTGCGCGTCGACGGGCACCTCGCGGTCGGTCGTCTCGGCGGCAGGAGCGATGCTGATCTCGCGTGGGAGACCGGGCTGCTCCGATATCTCGACCGTGCGGGTCTGACCGTGCCGGTGCCGATCCCGACCACGGACGGCCGGCTGTTCGCCGACGGTCTGGTGGTGATGACCTACCTGGAGGGCGGACCACCGGAGACGCAGGCGGACTGGCGTCGGGTGGCCGGCACGCTCCGCGAGCTGCATCGGTTGACCCGGGGCTGGCCGCAGCGCCCGGGTTGGCGGTCGTCGGCCGACCTCCTGCACGCCGAGACCGGGACGAAGATCGACCTCGGTGCGATGCCGGTCGAGGGCGTCGCCCGATGCCGGGCGGCATGGGCGCGGCTCGCCGGACGTCAGACCTGCGTCGTGCACGGCGACCCCAACCCCGGCAACGTCCGCATGACCGTGGATCACGTCGCGCTGATCGACTGGGACGAGGCGCACGTCGACGTGCCCGACCTCGACCTCGTGCTGCCGGGCAACGCCGCCGGCCTCGACGACGGTGCGTACGACATCGCCGCGCAGGCGTCGGCCGCGTGGGAGGCCGCTGTCTGCTGGGACGACGAGTACGCAGTCAAGCGGCTCGCCGAGGTTCGAGCAGTGGACGCGCCATAACGCCGGCTCTGGCCAGACAGGCGAGTGCCGAGGTCCCGTCGCTCACTCGGGGGAGGCTGTTCGTGCCGCGGCGCGGACGTGTGCGCGTTCGCCTTGCCGGCCGACGAGGCTGAGGAACTCGACGGGGCCGGATCCGGTGGCGCCGAACCAGTGCGGTGTGCGGGTGTCGAACTCGGCCGCCTCGCCGGCGCTGAGCAGCAGGTCGTGCTCGCCCAGGACGAGGCGCAGTGTGCCGTTGAGGACGTAGACCCAGTCGTGGCTGGCACCCGGTATCGCGCTGGGCGCGGTGGGGCTGGCGCTGATGGCCGGTCTGGTGTCCGTCGAGGGCGGCTACCTGTCGGTGCTGCCGGGCATCGTCGCGATGGGGCTGGGCATGGGCCTGGCGATGACGCCGTCCACCGAGGCCATCACCTCGTCGCTGCCCCGTTCGCAGCAGGGTGTGGCGTCCGCGCTCAACGACGTCACGCGCGAGTCGGCACCGCGCTCGGCGTGGCACTGCTGGGCGTGGTGCTGTCCGCGGGGTACCGCACAGCGATCGGCCCTCGCCTCGACGGGATCCCGGCCGGCGCCGCGGAGACCGCCCGGGAAGGTGTGTCCAACGCCCTCGCGGTGGCGGACACGGCCGGCCCTCAGGCCGCGACGCTGGTGAGCGCCGCAAAGGAGTCCTTCGTCGACGGCTGGCAGCAGGGCATGTGGGTCGGTGTCGGCGTCATGGCCGTCCTGCTGGCCGTCGTCCTGGTCCGCGGACCGCAACAGCGTACGACCAGCGACTCGCCCACCGAGGTCGATGCCGGCTAGCCCGCTGGCAGGAGATCGCCGGGCGGTGATCGAAGTCGCGTCCCGGTCGCCTGGATGACCACGCCGGGACTTCGATCAACGGGGTAAGATCACCGGTGATCGGGCCGCGACCGCGGAGGTGCCACGGCCGGAGTCTGTGCAGGTCATCCTGGATGGAGGCGGGAGGTTCGATGGGCGCGAAGACCGCACTGCTCGCCTTCACCGACGGCGAGCTTCGGCCCTCGCTGCGGGGCGCGGTCCGGTCGGATCCGGCGGAGGTCATCGACCTCGTGCGCGGACTGCATCCCGGCTACGAGGTGACGGCGATCGGCGACGGCTCGCTCGGTGATGACGTCTACCCGCCAGACGACACGAGCTACGCGACCGTCCTGGCCGGCGCCGAGCTGTTCTGCGACCGGAGGCTCATCTGCGACCGCCCGTCGCAGCTGCCGGACCGCCTGCTCGAAGCCGGTGCGGGCCGGCGGATCGTCATGCACGGGATGCACTCGGGCTCCGGCTGGCTGTGCTTCGCCGTGTGGGAGAACGGCGACCTCGTCCGCTCGCTGAGTGTCTCACCGGACGGCGGCATCGGGGAGAACATCGGCGAGCCGTACCAGTTCGAGCTGCCGTACCGGGCGGGCGCGCATCCGGTCAAGCCGATGGTGCCCGGCGATGGCCCGTACCCGCTGCCCTTCCATCCGCTGGAGCTGGGGGAGATGGCCCTGCGCGCGTTGTTCGGTTTCATCCTCGAAGGCCGTCCGCATCCGGACGATGTCGATCCGTTCGAGGTTCACCTGCACGGATTCCGAGTTGCTGACCCGACCGGCCAGGAAGCGGCGGAACGCGAGGCAAGGATGAAGAGCGTCCTGCAACGTATGAGACCGCCGCGCCGGTACCAGATGCTGCCGGACGGGCAATGGCGCGGACTCGGCGACAGCGAGCGCTGACCACCGCGCGATCCTGCTGCGGACGAGCGCTGCCGCTGGTCGGTCATGACATCGGTCAGGCGGCGTAGCCGCCGTCGACGTCGAGTTTCTGGCCGGTGATGAACCTGGCCCGGTCGCTGGCGAGGAAGCACACCGCCTCGGCGACGTCGGTGGCCGTGCCGAACGTCCGTAGCGGGATGTTGCCCCGGGTCACCTCCAGGGCGCGTTCGTCCAGGTCGCCGTCGGTCATCAGACGGGCCGCCATGCCGTCGGTGAGCATGCCCGGGCCGACGCAGTTGGCTCGTACGCCGAAGCGGCCCTCCTCGGCGGCGATGCCCCGCACGAGGGCCTCGACCGCGGCCTTCGGGCCGGCGGACAGGCCGTCGCGGACGGGGAAGCGGCGGGTGGCGGCGGTGGTGACGGCGACCAGGCTGCCGCGGGACTCGCGCAGCCGGGGCAGGGTCGCGGCGAGGATGTTGAAGAAGCCGGCCACGTCGTCGGTGAGCTGCGCGGCGAAGTGCTCCGGCGTGACCCGGCTCAGGTGCAGCATCGGTACGTGCGGGCCGGCGGCGTGCACGAGGGTGTGCACGACCGGTGCGGCGTCGAGCAGCGCGGCGCACGAGGCCGGGTCGGTCAGCTCGACCCGGTGTGTGGTGGCGCCGGGCAGCTCGGCGGCGAGGGCCTCGGCGCGGGCCGCGTTGCTGCGGTACGCCAGCAGCACCCGGCTGCCGCGCGCGGTGAGGAGCCGGGCGACGGCCTCGCCGATGCCGCCGGTGGCGCCGGTGACGACCGCGACGCCCTTGCGGAACGTGAAATCCATCCGCTTACGTTACCAAGCAAGCGTTTGGTAGAGTACCCGTCGTGGAGCTGAAACTCGGGGTCATGCCGGTCCTCGGTGGCACCGGCGCGGCCGACCCGGCCACGACCGCGCGTTTCGTGCGGCTGCTGGAGGAGCTCGGGTGCGAGTCGGTCTGGGCCGTCGAGCACGTGGTCGTGCCTGACGACTACACCTCGGCGTACCCGTACGACCCCGGCGGCCGGATGAACCTCGGCGCCGGTGACGACATCCCCGACCCGCTGCACTGGCTCACCTTCGCCGCCGCGCACACCACCCGCCTGCGCCTCGGCACCGCCATGCTCATTCTGCCCGAGCACCACCCCGTCGACCTCGCGAAACGCCTCGCCACCGTGGACGTGCTCAGCGGCGGGCGGCTCCTGGCCGGCATCGGTGTCGGCTGGCTGCGCGAGGAGTACGACGCCGTCGGCGTACCCTTCGAGCACCGCGGTGCCCGCGCCGACGAGTACCTCGAGGCCATGCGCGCGCTGTGGACCCAGGCGCCGGCCACGTACACCGGCCGGTTCGTCCACTTCCGCGACGTGCACAGCCGCCCCCGGCCCACCCGCCCCGGCGGCGTGCCGATCGTCGTCGGCGGGCACTCCATGGCCGCGGTGCGCCGCGCCGCCCGGCACGGCAGCGGCTGGTACCCCCTCGGCGTCACCGGCACCCGCTTCGCCGAGCTGCGCGCCGCCCTCGCCGAGGAGTGTGCCGCCGCCGGGCGCAGCCTCGACGACATCGAGATCACCATGCGGGCCCCCGGCAACGTCGGCGACCTGGAGACGCTGCGCTCCCTCGGCGTGTCCCGGGTCGTCATCCGGGCCGACCCGAACGACCCCGTCGGCGTCCGCGACAAGATCCGCCGGTACCAGCGAGAGGTGCTCCGCGTATGAGATCCGTCATCGTCACCGGCGCCGCCCAGGGCCTGGGCCGGGCGCACGCGCTCGCGCTCGCCGAGGCCGGCGCCCGGCTCGTGCTCAACGACCTGGACGCCGCCGCGCTCACCGCCATGACCGAGACCGTGTTCGCCGACGCGATGCGCGCCCCCGGCACCGGCTTCGACGCCATGGCCCCCGAGAACGTGTCCCCGCTCGTCGTGTGGCTCGCCGGCGCCGACAGCGGCGACGTCACCGGCCGCGTCTTCGAGGTCTCCGGCGGCGCGATCAGCGTCGCCGACGGCTGGCAGCACGGCGAGACCCGCGACGCCGGCCGCCGCTGGCACCCCGACGAGCTCGGCCCCGTCGTGCGTGAGCTGCTCTCGCGCGCCCCAGCCCCGGCGGCCGTCTATGGCGCCTGAGGTCGCGCTGCGGGCCGCGGACATCCGCGCCTGGCTGCGCGAGCACCTGACCGGCGAGTTCGCCCCGCTCGTCGGCGCCGGCGGCCCGGGCCGCGAGCACGAGCACCTCGAGCTGCGGGCCCGCTGGGAACGCGTCCTCGGCGCCGCCGGCTGGATCGGGCTCGGCTGGCCCGCACCGTACGGCCGCGGCGCCACCATCGCCGAACAGGTCGTGTTCTTCGAGGAGTACGCCCGCGCCGGCGGCCCAGGCCGGCTCAGCCACATCGGCGAGTACCTGCTCGCGCCGACCCTCATCGCGCACGGCACCGACGCCCAGCGCGAGCGGTTCCTGCCGCCGATCGCCCGCGGCGAGGAGCTGTGGTGCCAGGGGTACTCCGAGCCTGGCGCCGGCTCCGACCTGGCCGGCGTGCGTACCAGGGCGATCCAAGGCGACGACGGCGCCTGGCGGATCACCGGGCAGAAGGTGTGGACGTCCCTGGCGCACGTCGCGGACTGGTGCTTCGTCCTGGCCCGTACCGATCCCGCCGCCACCCGCAAGGACGGCCTGTCCTACCTGCTGGTCCCGATGCGCCAGCCCGGCGTCGAGGTCCGGCCGATCAAACAGCTCACCGGCACCTCGGAGTTCAACGAGGTGTTCTTCGACGGTGCCCGTACCGACGCCGACCTGGTCGTGGGCGCACCCGGCGACGGCTGGCGGGTGGCCACCAGCACCCTGACCTACGAGCGCGGCGTCGCCACCCTCGGCCAGCAGCTCGGCTTCGCCCGCGAGCTGGCCGCCGTCGTGGCTGCCGCCCGCGCCAACGGCACCTTCGACGACCCGGTCGTCGCCGACCGGATCGCGGACGCCTGGGCCGGACTGCAGGGCCTGCGCCACCACGCGCTGCGGGCGCTGTCGGCCACGTCACCGGACCCGGCCGGCGCGTCCGTGGCGAAGCTGCTGTGGGCCGGCTGGCACCAGCGCCTCGGCGAGCTCGCCATGGACGTCGCCGGGGCCGCCGCGACGATCGCCGAGGCCGCGCCGTACGAGCTCACCGACGCCCAGCGGCTGTTCCTGTTCACCCGCGCCGACACCATCTACGGCGGCTCCGACGAGATCCAGCGCAACATCGTCGCCGACCACGTCCTCGGCCGCACCCCGCGAGGCACCCGATGAACCCCGAACACGCCGCCCTGCGCGACAGCGTCGCCGCGTTCTTCCGTACCGGCGCCGACTGGGACCGGCTCACCGGCGAACTCGGCCTGACCGCCCTCGCGGTCGCCGAGGAGCACGGCGGCTTCGGCGCCACCCTCGTGGAGGCCGGCATCGTGCTGGAGGAGGCCGGCGCCGCACTGCTGGCCTCGCCGCTGCTGGCCACCACCGTCGCCACCCTCGCCCTGGACCCGGACCTGCCCGCCGCCGCCGAGCTGCTGCCGGCGCTCGCCTCCGGCGACCTCGTCGGCGCCGTCGCCCTCGACGGCACCTGCACCGCCCGCCCCGACGGCGACGGCTACGTCCTGGACGGCTCGTTCGCGCACGTCCTCGACGCGGACACGGCCGGGGTGGTGATGGTGTCCGACGGCACCGCGCTGTACGCCGTCACCGACCCCGACATCCGCCCGCAGCCCACCCTGGACCAGACCCGCGGCCAGGGCACCCTCGTGCTGTGGCAGGCCCCGGCCCGGCTCGTCGCCCGCGACGCCGGCCGCGCGCACGACCTGCTGCACGCCGCCCTCGCCGCGGAGTCCGTCGGGGTCGCCCGCGCCTCGCTGCGCAGCACCGCCGAGCACCTGCGCACCCGTACCCAGTTCGGGGTACCGCTGGCCACCTTCCAGGCGCTGCGGCACCGGGTCGCCGACCTGCACGTCGCCGTCGAACAGGCGCAGTCGTCGGTCTGGTACGCCCTGCGGGCCCACGGCACCCCCGAGTTCGCGACCGCCGCCCCGCTCGCCAAGCTCATCGCCACCGAGGCCGCGTGGACCGTGACCAGGGCGTCGATCCAGCTGCTCGGCGGGATCGGCTTCACCTGGGAGCACGACGCGCACCGGTACCTGAAACGCGCCACCACCAACCGCCTCCTCGCCGGCGACCCCACCAGCCTGCGCCGCCTCCTGCTGACCCGCGCCGAGCTGTGACGCCGGGCCGGGTCAACCGGCGGTGACGCCGGGGCGGTACAGGCCGGCGGCCAGTTCGGCCTCGGCGATGCCCCGGCGGCCGGTGGTGCCGCGGTGGCCGGTGGTGCCCCGGCGGCCGGTGGTGCCCTGGCGGCCGGTGGTGCCCTGGCGGCCGGTGGTGCCGCGGTGGCTGGCGATGCCCCGGCGGCCGGTGACGCTCCGGTGGCCGGGCTGACCAGCGGCGGCCCGCAGGCGGGCGGGCAGCCCGCGGTGTGATCGGCCGCGGCCCGGGCGCGCCTCCTGGTGGCAGCGCCCGGGCCGGGGGTCGGTGACCGCCGCCGTCACATGTTCGCCGCGGCCGCCCTGATGGCCTGGCGGATGCGTGGGTACGTGCCGCAGCGGCAGACGTTGCGCAGGCTGTCGAGGTCCGCGTCGGTGATGGCGCGGCCCTCGGCGGCGACCCGCCGAACCAGCGCGACCGCGGCCATGATCTGCCCGGGCTGGCAGTACCCGCACTGGGACACGTCGTGGTCGAGCCAGGCCTGCTGCATCGGGTGCAGGTCACCGCCGGCGGTCGCGGCCAGCCCTTCGATGGTGGTCACCTCGTCGGCCGGCCCGAGGTCCTTCACCGGCACCGCGCACGGCGTGATGCCCTTGCCGTTGAGGTGGCTGGTGCAGGCCTTGCAGACGCTGATGCCGCAGCCGTACTTCGGGCCGGTGATGCCCAGGACGTCGCGCAGCACCCACAGCAGCCGCACGTCGTCGGGGACGTCGACGGTGACCTGCTCGCCGTTGACGCGGAACGTGTGCTCGGGCATGTCAGGGCTCCCAGGGGTGCGCGAGGCCGTCGGACGGCGACGGCGGGACGGGCGGGATCGTCGGCTTCGGGGTGAAGGACAGCGTGCCGTGGTTGATCGGGAAGGTGGTCGGCATGGTGCCGGTGGCCCGCCCGTACGCGCACGCGACCGCGGCCATCGACGCGGCGACGCCCAGCTCGCCCGCGCCGCCGGGCTGCTCGCTGGTGCTGGGCACGATGATGACCCGAAGCTCGGGCGGGGTGTTCCACTGCCGGGTGTAGAAGTAGTTGTCCCAGCTCGCCTCGAGGAAGTACCCGTCGCGCAGGTGCAGGCCGGCGGTCAGCGCCTGGGCGATGCCGTCCATGACGCCGCCCATCATCTGCGCCTCCAGCCCGCGCGGGTTGACGACCAGCCCCACGTCGACGGCGAACACGACCTTGGTGACCCGGGGGCCGGCCACGCCGTCGCGGATCGGCCGGTTGACCGTGGCGGGCCGGCAGTCGATCTCCACCAGCGCGGCGCTGACCGCCTTGTACTCGGCGTGGAACGCGATGCCCTGGGCGGTGCCGGCCGGCATCGACCGGCCCCACCCGCCGGCGGTGGCCACCGCGTCGAGCACCGCGCGGCAGCGCGCGTCGCGCAGGAACTCCCGCCGGAACCGGTACGGGTCCTTGCCCATCCGCGCTGCGACCTGGTCGACGACCAGCTCCCGGGCGCAGGTGACGTCGGGGGAGTACACGTTGCGCATGCTGCCGGTGTTGAAGCTCTTGTCGGTCTCGGACAGCAGCCGACTGTTGGCCCCGAAGTTGTACGACATCTGCTGGCTGAGCTGGAAGAACGTCTCGGAGAACCCGATGTCGCCGACCGGCAGCCGGGCGGCCATGGCGGTGATGATCTCGCCCAGGCCGTGGCTGAGGTCGGTGGCGACGCTGGTGTGCCGCTGGGTGTAGCTGAGCACCGTGCCGCCGAGGTACGAGATCCGTACGCGGGAGGTGGCCATCGGGTGCACGCGCCCCTGGCGGGAGTCGTCGGCCCGGTGCCACATGAGCTTCACGGGCTTGCCGAGCTTCTGGGACACCTCGGCCGCCTCCAGCGCGGCGTCGCCGAACAGTTTGCGGCCGAACGACCCGCCGCCCTCGGTGACGTGCACGGTGACGGCGGACACCGGCAGCCCGAGCTTCGCCGCGATCGCCTGCTTGGTCACGATCGGCGACTTCAGCGCCGACCAGATCTCGGCCCGGCCGGCGCGGACGTCGGCGATGGCACAGTTGGGCTCCAGCGCGCTGTTGCTGCGGAACTGGAACGTGAACAGCCCCTCCACGACGGGGGTCGGCGGGCGCAGCCCGAGCGGGATCTCGGCGGCGGCGAGGGACTGCCGGACGCTCTGGTCGGACTTGCCCTCGGCGGTGCCGGGCCGCCAGGTGACCCGCAGCGCCCGCACCGCGTCGATGCACTGCCCGAACGTGTCCGCGCGGACCGCCACGCCGGTGGAGATCACCACGACGTCGGTGACGCCGGGCATGGCGCGCACCTCGGCGAGGTTGGCGACGGAGCCGACCTTGCCGTTGATCGTCGGCGGGCGGCACACCATGGTCGGCTTCGCGCCCGCGACGTCGAGGTCCATGGCGAACCGCTTGCGCCCGGTCACCGCGGCGAGCGCGTCGACGCGGTTGGTGGGGCGGCCGATGACGGTGAAGGACTCGCGGGGGGCGAGGTCCACCGCGACCGGCTCGGTCCGCGTGCTCGCGGCCTTCACCGCGAGATCGCCGATGGCGATGCTGCGGCCGGCCCGGTCCAGGACGATCCCGTCGCGGAGGCGGAGGTCGGCGGGGGCCGCGCCGAACTCGCCCGCGGCGGCCTGCAGCAGCCGCAGGCGGGCGACGGCGGCGGCCACCCGGATCGGGGTGTAGGTGGCGATGGTGGTGTTGGAGCCGCCGGTGAGCTGGTTGAATAGCAGCTCGGGCCGGGCGTCGGCGAGGGTGACCCGGACCCGGTCCAGCGGCACCGACAGCTCCTCGGCGATCAGCATCGCCGTCGAGGTGGTGATGCCCTGCCCGACCTCGGCCCGGGGCAGGGAGAAGGAGACCGTGCCGTCCGGCTGCACCTCGACCGAGATCAGGCCGGACGTCGGCAGGGCAGCCGCGGTCATCATGTCGTTGAGGTCGAGCAGGTCCGTGATCTCCGGCGAGGGTACCTGCGGGGCCTGGGCGGCGGCGGTGTCCCGGCCCAGGGCGAGCTCGGCCGCGGTCGCCAGGACCGGGCCGGCCAGCACGTAGCCGAGAAACCGCCGCCGCCCGAATGGTTCGCTCATCGCCGCCTCACTCGGGGCGGTTCATGGTGGGGATCTCGAGCTTCGTCTCCTTGCCCTTGGTGAGGTAGAACAGGATGTACCGGCGGACGGCCTCGTCGATGACCCAGGCGGTCTCGGGCACCAGGGGCAGCGGGATGAGCCCCTCGCGGAACTTGACCAGCAGCGGCCAGAGGGTGCTGACGAGGGGGCCCCACACCGGCTCGCGGCGGATGCCGTCCCAGTCGGCGACCTGGTCGCCGACGAGGTAGCGGGCGAGCGCGTTGCACAGCGGGCGGCTGATGGAGCCGGGGCTGGTCTGCTCGGCGAGCTGCCCCAGCAGGATGTCGGTGAGGATGACGCCCTCGGGCGTCGGGCCCATGTTGCGGGGCAGGATCTGGTCGGACTGGGCGTTGGCGGCGGCCCAGCTGGCGGGGATGTACTCGTCCTTGATGCCGAGCAGGTGGGCGGTCACCTGCCACACGTGCAGGTAGGCGTCGGTGTCCGCGGTGGTCATCGGCACCTGCCAGTCACGCATCCGGCGCATGGCGAAGGTCGGCAGCGTGTGCCAGGTGACGAGCATGTCCTCCTGGCTGATCGGGATGGTGCCGTCCCAGTGCGGCGACTGTTGCAACAGGTGCCGCACCGCGGCGTGCACCAGGCGGGTCTTGACCGCCTGCACGATGCAGTCGCCGTCGGGGCGGTAGGCGTTGAGGTCGCCGACGGCGAAGCCGAGGATGCTGGTCTTGGCGACCCGGTCCTCCATGTCGGCGCCGCCCTTGGAGTAGTAGACCGCCCGGGCCTCCTTCGGGATGGCGGTGCTGAGCATCCCGCCGCCGACGCCGTTGAGCAGGTTGAGATACAGCCCACGGGCCTTGTTGAACTGCGCCGCCCGCTCGAGCTTCGCCCGGTCCGCCCACGCCGGCATCTGCCGGGCGTGCTCCATGAAGTCGCGCAGGTCCGCCGGGAGGCCGGCGGGCAGCGGCTGGTCGTTGCGGTTCCAGTCCCACAGCAGCTGGTTGACCATCGGGACGTCGCCCCGGTCGATCAGGGACGCGAGCAGCGGATCGGCCTCCGCGTCCCACACCCAGCGCGGGTCGGCGCCGGCCGCGGCCCCGCCGCCGGCGAGCGAGCCCGCCGACGGCCAGTTCCAGGGCGCCGCGTGCGCCGGGGACACGACCCCCAGCGCACCGAGCGCACCCAACGCGCCGCCCGAGATCAAAATCTTTCTTCGGCTGAGCTCCGCCATGCCGTACACCCTCCTCGGGTATTCGCAATGATACGTAGATACGCTAGATGTTTCTCCGTATCAGAACAAGCTCAGGTCGGCCGGTTGGCGACCGGGATCTCGATGCGGATCGGCCGCGCCTCGGACAGGAACAGCAGCGCCGCCTTGCGCAGGAACTCGTCGAACATCCAGTACGCGGCCGGGGCCAGGGGGAACGGCAGCAGCCCCTCCCGCACGGCGATGAACGGCCCCCAGGCGGTGCGCAGCAGCGTGTCCCACAGCGGCTCGCGGCCGATCTGCAGCCACCCGGCGATCTGGTCGCCGAGCAGGAACCGGGTGAACGCGCCGAGGATCGGCTTCGTCAGCAGCCCGCCGTCGATCCCGGCGCCCAGGTTGAGCAGGATGTCGGCCAGGTTGATGCCCTCGCGTGTGGGTGCCAGCACCGGCGTGAGCACCTGCGCGGCCTGCGAGTCGGCCTCGGCCCACGAGGCGGGGATGTACTCCTCCTTGATGCCCAGCAGGTACGCGCCGAGCTGCCAGGAGTGCAGGAACGCCGCGGACTCCGCCGCCGGGATCGGCACCTTCCAGGCCTTGAGCTTCTGCATGACGGTCGTCGGCAGGCTGTGCCAGGTGACCATCATGTCGCGCTGGCTGATCGGGATCTCCTCGTCGGCGGCGGCCGACCAGTACGGCGACTGCGGCAGCAGGTGGCGCACCGCCGCGTGGACCAGGCGCGTCTTGACGCAGGTCACGATCATCTCGCCGTCGGGCTGGTACGCGTTGTACGCGCCGATGTCGTAGCCGAGCTTGGCGGTCTTGGAGATGCGGTCCTTCATGTCGGCGCCGCCCTGCGAGTAGTAGACCGCCCGCGCCTCCTTCGGGATGACCGTGCTCATCATGCCGCTGGCCAGCCCGTACAGCACGCCCAGGTAGAGCCCGCGCTTGGTGTTGAAGTCCACCGCGAGGGCGAGCTTGCGCTGGTCGACCCAGGCCGGCAGCTGCCGGGCGTGCTCCATGAAGTCGCGCAGGTCCGCCGGCAGCCCGCTGGGCAGTGCCTGGCCGTTCTTGGTCCAGGTCCGCAGCAGGTCGTTGACCCGCGGCACGTCGCCGCGCTCGATCAGCGCCGCGACCAGCGGGTCGGCCTCCTCGTCCCACACCCAGCGCGGGTCCACCCCCGCGCCGGCGCCGGCGATCGAGCCGGACGGCGACCAGCTCCACGCGGGGGCCGGCACCCCCAGCGCACCGATCGCGCCCAGGGCGCCGCCCGCCACCAACACGTTCCGTCTGCTGAGCCGGTCCATGCCCGTCTCCCCTTCTTGAGGTCTTAAGCAGATCTGATACGATGAAACGCAGATTGCCTCGGTGTTTCACGTATGAGACCACACCGTGTCGGCCATCACAAGACCGTTCAAGGAGGTGATCGTGACGTCGCTCGTGGAACGCGCATACATTGACGCAGTTGAAGGTGTGGATGACGAGGACGAAGCCAAGGCGGCCCTGCTCGACGCGGCCTACGAGCAGTTCTGCCGGGTGGGCATCCAGCGCTGCACCATGGAGGACGTGGCGCGCCGCGCCAAGGTCTCCCGCATCACCGTCTACCGGCGCTTCGCGAACAAGAACACGCTCGTCGAGGAGGTCGTGCGGCGGGAGTTCCGGCGCTACTTCGACCAGTTCCTGCTGGACATCGGCCGGGCCGGCACGGTGGCCGACCGGGTGGTCGTCGGGTTCGTCAGCTCGCTGCGCGCGCTGCGGCGCAACCCGCTGATCGGCGGCCTGATGGCCGCCGAGCCGGACCTGGTCGCGCCGTCGATGATCAGCGACGGCGGGCAGACCCTCGCGACCGTGCGCCGGTTCCTGGCCGGGCAGCTGCGCCGCGAGCAGCGCGCCGGCAACGTGCCCGCCGAGCTGGACGTCGACCTCACCGCGGAGATGATGGTCCGGGTCTCCGCGTCGTTCCTCGCCATCCCCAGCGAGATCGTCGACCTCGACGACGAGGCCCGCCTCGCCGCGGTCGCCCGGCAGTTCCTCGTGCCCATGCTCCAGGTCCGGAAGCCGGCATGACCGGGCCGCAGCGTAGCGGAGGGCTGGGCGTCATGGGTGCTGTTTCGGGGTCAGGGCGGCGCCGGGGCGCAGCGGAGGCGATGGCATGACCGGGCCGCAGCGTAGCGGAGGGCTGGGCGTCATGGGTGCTGTTTCGGGGTCAGGGCGGCGCCGGAGCGCAGCGGAGGCGATGGCATGACCCGGCAGCTGGAAGGCAAGGTCGCCTGGGTCACCGGGGCCGGACGGGGGCTGGGCGCGGCGGTCGCGGAGGGTCTCGCCGAGCAGGGCGCCGCGGTGATCCTGCAGGCGCGGGCCGCCGGCACGCTGCGGGAGGTGTGCGAGCGGATCGTCGCCGCCGGCGGCACCGCGGAGACCGTCGCCGGCGACGTCACCGACGAGGCCACCGCCGACGCGGTCGTGGAGCTGGCGCAGCGGCGCTGGGGCCGCCTCGACGTGCTGGTCAACAACGCCGGGATCAGCCCGGCGCTGCAGCGCAGCGAGCGGCTCGGCACCGCCGACTGGCAGCGGGTGCTCGACACCAACCTCACCGGGGTCTTCATCTGCGCCCGCGCGGCCGGCGTGGTCATGCTGCGCCAGGGCGCGGGCAGCATCATCAACATGTCGTCGGTGCACGGCCAGGTCGGGCTGCCCCGGCTGGCCGCGTACAGCGCCAGCAAGGGCGGCCTCGAGCAGCTCACCCGGACCCTGGCGCTGGAATGGGCGCACGCCGGCGTACGGGTCAACGCGGTCGCGCCCGGCTACGTGGAGACGCAGATGACCGAGGACCTGCGCAACCACGAGGTGTGGTCGAAGCGGCTGCGTGAGCGCATCCCGATGGGCCGGTTCGGCCGCCCGCAGGAGATCGTCGGCGCGGTCGCGTTCCTCGCCTCGGACGCGGCCAGCTACGTCACCGGCAGCGTCCTGCACGTGGACGGCGGCTGGACGGCTCAGTGACCTGAGGGAGCGCGTCGTGGACGGAACCGGCGAACGCTGGGACGGCACCACCCTGTCTGAGGACCTGCCCGAGGATGCCGCCGTCGTCGCCCGCGGCCTCACCGTCATCGGGCTGCGCCCCGGCGGCCGGGTGCTGATCATGCTGGCCGGCCGCCCCGAGTACCGGCTGATCGACGTCGCCGTGGTGCACGTCGGCGCCACGCCGGTGCCGGTGCGGCCCACGCTGGGCATCGAGGCGCTGCGCCGGCTGGCCCGGCACAGCGCCGCGCAGCTGCTGGTCCTCGCCGGCCCGGCCGACCTCGTCCGCTGGCGGCCGATCCTGCCGGACCTGCCCAGCCTGCGCCGGGTCGTGCTGGTCGACGACCCCGCCCCGGACGAGCTGAGCCTGGCCACAGTGTCGCTGGCGCAGGTCCGCTCGGCGGGCACGCTCGCCCGCCGGGCCGATCCGGGCAGGCGGCGCTCCCCGGTATGATGACGCGGTCCGGAAGTGGGGGAGGGGCGGCCGCGTGGAACCGTTGCTGTCGGCCCTCGTCGCCACCACTTCCGATGCTGACTCGCTGCTGGAGCGGGCCTACGCGGAGGCGCTGGAGCGCACCGGCGACAACGACGAGGTCGCCACGCGGCTGCTCGACGCGGCCTACGAGCAGTTCAGCCGCATGGGCATCCGGCGCTCCACGATGGAGGACGTCGCCCGGCGGGCCGGGGTCTCGCGCATCACCGCGTACCGGCGCTTCGCCACCAAGGACGCCCTGGTCGAGCAGGTCGTGCGGCGCGAGTTCCGGCGCTACTTCGACCAGTTCCTGCTCGACATCCAGCGCGCCGAGACGGTCGCCGACCGGGTCGTGCTGGGCTTCGTCAGCTCATTGCAGGCCATCCGGCGCAACCCGCTGATCGGCGGGCTGATGAACGCCGAGCCCGACCTGGTGGTGCCGTCCGTGGTCGGCGACGGCGGCCGGACGCACGCCACCGTGCAGCGCTTCGTCGCCGGGCAGCTGCGCAGCGAGCAGCACGCCGGCACGATCTGCGCCGAGGTGGACGTCGAGCTCGTCGCCGAGCTGTGGACCCGCCTGTCGGCCTCCTTCCTGATCACCCCGAGCGCCGTGGTCGATCTCGACGACGAGGAGCAGCTGCGCGACGTCGCCCGCCGCTTCCTGGTGCCGATGCTGGACGCCCCGGCGGCCTGACCGCCCCGCCCTTTTGTTAGGGCTGATTCTCACCGATGACCGCCTGCCGGCTCAAGCATGGCGGCCAAAAAACGTGCCCTCTTCCCAAAGAAGTTAACGCCGGTTTACAGTGCCGTGCAGAACGACGAGGGCCCGCGCAACGCGCGGGTCGATCAGCCTGGCACCTCCGGTGCCGGTGAACCGGCCGCACACCGGTTCACCGGCACGCGCCATCCCGCGTCTGCATCAACGGCGAGCTGTCCGTCGACCGCCCAACCACCACCGGGCGGCGACCACGTCTTCGAAATGAGCGAACCCATGCGCCGGTCTCCCACCGTCCCCCTGGCCGCCACCGTCATTGCCGCCACCCTGCTGGCCGGCTGCTCTTCCTCCTCCACCCCAACCCCCCAGGGCGCCTCGCCCACCTTCTCGAAACCACCGATCACCGTCGGCTTCCTCAACCCGTCCGGCGGGCCGGTCCCGCAGCCCGGCACCGACACCGGCGTCAAGGCCGCCCTGTCGTACATCAACGGCGAGCTCGGCGGCATCAACGGCCACCCCCTCGAGGTCGTGCCCTGCGACACCGACACCACGCCGGAGCGCGCCCAGTCGTGCGCGAACACCTTCGTCGAAAAGAAGGTCGTGGCCGTCATGGACGGCTACAACCTGTCCTCCAGCGCCGCCCTGCCAGCCCTCACCGCCGCGCAGATCCCGCTCGTCGGCATGATCCCGTTCGACTCGGTGACCGGCGCCAAGGCCGAGAACCGGGTGTTCTTCGCCGCGCCGCAGGCGTCGTTCCTCATCGGCGCGCTGCAGGCGTTCAAGGCCGAGGGAAAGAAGTCCGTCACCCTGGCCCTGGTCGACACCCCGTCCTCGCACCAGACCATCGACAACCTGCTGCCCGTGCTCGCCAAGACGCTCGGCATCTCCGCCAAGGGTATCTACTTCTCCGCCACCAGCCCCAACTTCACCGCCGTCGCGTCGAGCATCGTGCAGGACAACCCCGACGTCGGCGGCCTCGTCGCCTCCCCGAGCGAGGCGGTCTGCTCGGCGCTGGTCAAGGCGCTGCGGCAGCTGCAGTACCAGGGCGAGATCTTCACCGCCGCCTGCACCGACTACATCAAGAGCTCGCCCGCGCAGGCCGCCGGCGGCGCGCTGTACTCCTCGACCTGGCTGCCGGCCGCGGCGAAGTACGCCCCCGCCGACGCGCAGGCCGAACTGACCCTGGCCCAGAAGTACATCTCCGCGGTCAACGGCGGCACCGCCGGCTACTACGCCTACGGCGAGTTCGCGCTCTTCGTCACCTTCGCCAAGGCCCTGGCCGCCGCCGGCGACGCCGACCTGACCGGGCCCGGCGTGCTCAAGACCCTCAAGGCACTCAAGGACTTCCCGAGCTTCCTCGGCCCGAAGATCACCTGTGGCAGCGCCACCTCACCCAACTGCACCACCCAGATGCTGCTGTTCGTCGTGCAGCCCGACGGCACCGCCAAGCCCACCACCGGCACGTGGATCACGCCGGTGCCGCAGGTCCTCGCCGTCATCCCGGGAGCGGTGTAACCCGAGCCATGGATCAGGTCCTGCTGTTCGTCACCCTGGGGTTCGCGGCCGGCGCCGTGTACGCCGTGATCGCCGCGTCGATCGTGTCGTTGCACGCCGCCACCGGGGTCCTCAACTTCGCCCAGGGCTCGTTCGCGCTGTGGGGCATGTGGGTGGTCGCCGAGCTGCGCCGCAGCGGCACGCTCGTGCTGCCGGTCGGCTCGGTGCCGCTCGGCGCCCCCGTGTCCGCCTGGACGGCCGTCGGGATCGGCGTGCTCAGCACCGCCGCGCTCGCGCTGGCCGCCCACTGGCTGGTGTTCCGGCCGCTGCGCACCGCGCCGCCGCTGTCGCAGGTGGTCGCGTCGGTCGGGCTGATGCTGGCCATCGCCGCGCTGGTGCCGCTGCGGTTCAGCACCAACGGGGCCCTCGCCGAGCCGCTGCTCACCGACCGGACCCTGGCCGTGGGCGGCACCTTCGTGAACGTCAGCGACCTGCTCCTGCTCGCGGTGGCGGTCGCGGTGACCGGGGCGCTGGCGGCCTACTTCCGCCTCACCCGGTGGGGCGTCGCGACCCGGGCGTGCGCCGAGGACGAACGCGCCGCCCGGCTCACCGGCCTGTCACCGGACCGGCTGGCCGGCGTCATGTGGGTGATCACCGGCGCGGCGACGGCGCTCGTGGCGACCCTCGCCGCGCCCAGCATCGGCCTGGACCCGATCGGCTCCATGTTCGCCGTCCTGCCCGGCCTCGCCGCCGCGCTGCTGGCCCGGCTGACCTCGGTCGCCGTCGCCGGCGCGGCGGGCGTCGCGATCGGCTGCCTGCAGTCGATCCTGCTGCTGCTGAGCACCAAGGACGGCTGGCCGGCCTGGGCCCAGGCCGGCTTCGGCGAGGCGCTGCCGTTCGTCCTGGTGGTCGTCGCGCTGGTCGTCCTGGGCCGGCACATCCCGGCCCGCGGCGCCCTCGGCGCCGTGCGCATGCCGGCCGTCACCCTGCCCCGGCACCCGTGGGCCGCGGCGGCCGGGCTGACCGCCGCCGCGGCCGTCGCCGTCGCGGTCACCTCAGGCAGCTGGCGCTTCGGCGTCGTCACCTCCGTCATCATGGGCCTCATCGCCCTGTCGCTGGTGGTGCTCACCGGGTACCTCGGGCAGATCTCGCTCGCCTCGATGGCGTTCGCAGGCACCGGCGGGTTCGTCCTGTCCCGGGCCACGGTCGCCTGGGGCGTGCCGTTCCCGCTGTCGATCCTGGTGTCCGCGGCCGTCGCCACGCTCGTCGGCGTCGCCGTCGGCCTGCCGGCGCTGCGCATCCGCGGCGCGCAGCTCGCGGTGGTCACCCTCGCCGGGGCCGTCGCGCTGCAACAGCTCATCTTCGCCAACCCGGCGCTCACCCCGTTCGAGGGCAACCTCATCGACGGGCCGGCCCTGTTCGGCTGGGACCTCGCCGTGCGGAACGGCACCGACCTGACCACCGCGGCGTTCTCCGGCACGGTCCTGGTCGTCGTCGGCCTGCTCGTCGCCCTCGTCGCCCGCCTGCTCGCCGGGGCGACCGGCCAGTCGTTCCTGGCGATCCGCTCCAACGAACGGGCCGCGGCGAGCGCCGGGATCGACGTGGCCCGCACCAAGCTCGCCGGGTTCGCCCTGTCGGCGTTCCTCGCCGGCGTCGGCGGGTGCCTCATCGGCTACAGCCGCTCCCAGCTGTCGGCCGAGTCGTTCAACGTCGTGGTCGGGCTCAGCGTCCTGTGCATGGCCTACGTCGGCGGCATCACCAGCATCGGCGGCGCGCTCGTGGCCGGCCTGGTCGCCCCGCTCGGCGTGCTGTACACGCTGCTCGGCTCCACCCTCGGCCTCGGCCGGTATTACACCCTCATCGCGGCCTGCGCGCTGATCGTGACGGCCGTGCTCAACCCGTCCGGGCTCGCCGGCGGCCTCACCCACCTGAGACGCCGGCCGAAACCGGCCCGCCGCCCGGCGGAGGTGGCGGCATGACCGGCCCGCAGCGGAGCGAGGAGCTGGTCATCATGGGCGCAGTTTCTAGGTCAGGGCGGCGCCGGAGCGAAGCGGAGGTGGCGGCATGACCGGCCCGCAGCGGAGCGAGGAGCTGGTCATCATGGGCGCAGTTTCTCGGTCATGGGCGCAGTTTCTAGGTCAGGCCGGCGCCGGAGCGAAGCGGAGGTGACGGCATGACTATGCTCAGCGTCGCGGGGCTCACCGTCCGCTACGGCGGGGTCCTGGCCGACGACAACGTCAGTCTCACCGTCGGGGCGGGGGAGGTCGTCGGGCTGATCGGGCCCAACGGCGCCGGCAAGACCAGCCTCGTCGACGCCGTCACCGGCTTCACCCCGGCGCACGGCACGGTGAGCCTCGCCGGGCAGCGCATCGACCGGCTCCCGCCGCACCGGCGCCGCCGCGCCGGGCTGGCCCGCACCTGGCAGGCCGGCGAGCTGTTCGCCGACCTGACGGTCCGGCAGAACGTCGCCGTCGCCACCGGCCGCGGCCCGCTGCGCAACCTGTACGGCGACCTCATCGGCCGCCGCGCGCCCCAGGACGGGGTCGACGACGTGCTGGAGATGTTCGGCCTGCACTTCGTCGCCGACCTCAAGCCCGGCGAGCTGAGCCTCGGCCGGCAGAAGATCGCCGGCGTGGCCCGCGCCCTGGTCGGCGCCACCCGGGTCGTGCTGCTGGACGAGCCGGCCGCCGGCCTGGACACCGACGAGAGCGCCGAGTTCGGCGCGCACGTCCGCGCGATCGCCGCGTCCGGCCTCGCGGTGCTGCTCATCGACCACGACATGACCCTCGTCGCCGACGTCTGCGACCGGGTCTACGTCCTGGACTACGGCCGCGTCATCGCCGACGGCACACCGCGGGCGGTCCTCGCCGACCCGCTCGTGCGCCGCGCGTACCTCGGATCGGAGCTGGTGCCGTGACCGCCGTGCTGCGCCTGGACCGCATCACCGCCGGCTACGCCGGGATCCCCGCCGTGCGCGACCTCGACCTGGAGGTCGCCGAGGGTGAGGTGCTCGCCCTGCTGGGCCCCAACGGCGCCGGCAAGACGACCACCCTGCTGACCGCCGCCGGCGTCATCCGCCCCAGCGCCGGCACCGTCACCGCGTTCGGCCGGCCGCTGCACCGGCGGCTGGAACGCAACGCGCGCGCCGGGCTGATCCTGGTGCCCGACACCAGGGCCGTGTTCCACGGCCTGACGGTCCGGGAGAACCTCGCCCTCGCCCGGCGCGGCGGCCTCGAACAGGTCCTGGAACTGTTCCCCGCCCTCGCGGAGCTGATGCCGCGCCGGTGCGGCCTGCTGTCCGGCGGCGAGCAGCAGATGCTCGCCATCGCCAAGGCCCTCGTCGGCCGGCCGCGCGTGCTGCTGGTCGACGAGATGAGCATGGGCCTCGCCCCGGTCGCGGTGCAGGCGCTGCTGCCGTCCGTGCGGGCCCTCGCCGACCGGCACGGCGTCGGCGTCGTGCTCGTCGAGCAGCACATCGACCTGGCCCTGTCCATCGCCGACCGCGCCATCGTGCTCCACCACGGCCGCGTCGCCCTCGCCGGGCCGGCCGCCGAACTGCGCGCCGACCGGCACGCCGTCGCCGAGGCGTACTTCGGCACCACCCCCACCGACCCGGAGGCACCACCCGATGGACCTGACCGCGAAGCAGCGCGCCGCCCTGGAGAGCATCTGCGACACCTTCACACCGGGTGACGGCGACGGCGTCCCGCCCGCCAGCCGGCTCGGCGCCGTCGACGTCGTCGCCGCGCTCGCGCTGCACAACCCGCGCGCCGCGGAGACCCGGCAGTTCCTGCAGCTGCTGAGCGGCTGGGACTCCCGCCTGGTGCGCCTCGCCCTCGGCGGCGGCGCCCGGCGGTTCAGCCGCCAGCCCCAGCAGCGCCGCGAACAGATGCTGCTCGCCCTGGCCAACTCGGGCCTCACCCAGAAACGGGCGCTGTTCCAGGCGCTCAAGGGCGCCGCGACGCTCGCGTACTACATGACGCCCGGCCCGACCGGGCACTCGCCGGTCTGGGACGCCATCGGCTACCCCGGCCCGCTCGGCACCCGCCCCGACGCCCCCGAACCGCCGCTCACCCCGATCCGCCCGACCGGCCCGACCGTCCTGGACTGTGACGTGGTCGTCGTCGGCTCCGGCGCCGGTGGTGGCACCGCGGCCGCCGTCCTCGCCACGGCCGGCCTCAATGTCGTCGTCATCGAGAAGGGCGAGTACCACGACGACCGTGACTTCGACGGCGGGGAGCTGTCCGGGCTGTCCCGCCTCTACGCGCCCGGCCCGTCCAGCACCGCCGAGGGCCAGCTCAGCCTGCTGCAGGGTCAGGGCGTCGGCGGCGGCACCGTGGTGAACTACTCGACCTGTTTCCGCACCCCGCCGCGCGTGCGCGAGGAGTGGGGCGGG
This sequence comes from Dactylosporangium sp. NPDC050688, assembly GCF_040654515.1. Classification (NCBI taxonomy): domain Bacteria; kingdom Bacillati; phylum Actinomycetota; class Actinomycetes; order Micromonosporales; family Micromonosporaceae; genus Dactylosporangium; species Dactylosporangium sp. NPDC050688. The sequence continues at coordinate 3,283 of NZ_JBFAIC010000075.1, read as the reverse complement.
CCGTTCACCACCGCCGAGTACGACCGCAGCCTCGACGCGGTGTGGGAGCGCCTCGGCGTCAACCTGCGCCACAACCGGCCCTCCTCCCGCGACGCGCTCATGGAACGGGGCCTGCACCGGCTCGGCTGGCACGTCGACGCGATGCCCCGCAACGTCGAAGGCTGCGACACCGGCATCGAGTGCGGCCGGTGCGGGCTGGGCTGCCGCATCGGCGCCAAACGCTCCACCGCCAAGACCTGGCTCGTCGACGCCCAGGAGGCCGGCGCCCGGCTGCTCGTCGGGGTCGACGTGCGCGCGGTGACGATCGTGGCGGGCCGGGCCACCGGCGTCACCGGCACCGCGGCCGGCGGCCACCCGGTGACCGTCCACGCCCGCGCCGTCGTCGCCGCGGCGGGCAGCATCCAGACCCCGGCCCTGCTGCGCCGCTCCGGGCTGCGCAACCCCAACATCGGCCGGCACCTGCGCCTGCACCCGGCCACCGGGGTATGGGGCATCTTCGACGAGGAGGTCCGGCCGTGGGAGGGCGGCATGCAGACCCGGTACTCCACCCAGCACGCCGACCTCGACGGCCACGGGTACGGGGTCATCTACGAGACCGCCGCCACCAACCCGGCCATCGCCGTGTCGTTCATGAGCTGGACCGGTGCCCGCGCCCACCTGGAGCGGATGCGGTCCCTGCCGCACCTCAGCGGGGTCGGCATCATCACCCGCGACCGCGACAGCGGGCGGGTCACCGTCGGCCGCGACGGCGAGCCCGTCGTGCACTACCGCCTGTCGCCGTACGACGCGGCGCACCTGCGCGCCGGGATCGACGGCGCCGCCCGCATCGTCGAGGCGGCCGGCGCGACCAGCATCTTCTCCGGCCACCAGCGCGGCCTCACCTGGCGGCGCGGCAAGGGCACCATCGACGACTTCATCGGCCACACCACCGCCCTCGGCACTGCCCCGGGGCAGCTCGCCATGGCCGCGATGCACATCATGGGCGCCGCCCGGATGGGCACCGACCGCACCACCTCCGCCGCCGACCCGGACGGCGCCACCTGGGAGGTGCCGAACCTGGTCGTGGCCGACGCGTCCACCTTCCCGACGTCGTCCGGGGTCAACCCGATGATCTCGATCCAGGCGATCGCCCACATGAACGCGCAACGTCTCGCCGCCCGCCTCTGAACCCGAGCAGGAGGTCCCCGTGCCGACCGCCGACGGCGCCACCATCCCCCAACTGCTGCACCGCAACGCCACCGACTACCCGGGCCACGCGGCGCTGAGCATCCACGGCGTCGACAGCATCGTGACCTGGCGCGCGCTGCGCGATCGGGTCGCTGTGCTCACCCGCGGGCTCAGTGCCCTCGGCCTCGGCCCGGGCGACCGCATGATCATGATGATGCCCGGCCGGGTCGAGCACTGGACGCTCGACCTGGCCGCGGTCCACCTCGGCGCCGTGCCCTGCACCGTGTACGCCACCCTGAGCACCGGCCAGCTGCGGTACGTCGCCCAGCACAGCCGGGCCAAGGTGCTGGTCGTCGACGGCCCGGAGGAGCTGCGCCGCTGGCTCGGCGTGCTCGGCGACCTGCCGGACCTGCGGCACGTCATCGTCGTGGACGCCGGCGCCGCCGAGCCGGGCACGACCCCGCTGGCCGCCGTCGAGTCCTACGGCGCCGCCGCGCACGGCGCCGACCCCACGGTGTTCGAGGCGCTCTGGCAGCAGGTGCGCGCCGAGCAGCCGGTGACGCTGCTGTACACCTCCGGCACGACCGGCGACCCCAAGGGCGTCCTGCTCACCCACCGCAACGTGCTGCACCAGGCCGCGGTGCTGGAGGCGACGGTGACGCTGCCGGACCACCCGCGCACCCTGGCGTACCTGCCGCTGGCGCACATCGCCGAACGGATGCTCGGCATCTACAACTTCGTGTACCGGGCCGGGTACGTCACGATCGTGCCCGACCCGCAGCAGTTCGCCGCCGCGCTGCGGGTCGTGCGGCCGCACTCACTGTTCGGCGTACCGCGCGTGTGGGAGCGGCTCGCCGCCGGCGTGCGGGCACACCTCGACGCCGCCGAGCCCGCGGTACGCGAGGCGTTCGACGCGGCGAGCGCCCTGGCCCGCGAGCACCACCTCGCCCGGGCCGAGGGCCGGACGCTCACCGCCGAGCAGCTGGCCCGCCTCGCCGAGGCGGACGCCGCGGTGCTGCAGCCGATGCGGCGCATGCTCGGCCTCGACGAGCTGCGCTGGGCCGGCAGCGGCGCCGCGCCGATCCCCGCCGACGTGCTGCTGTTCCTGGCCGGCCTCGGCATCGACGTGCTCGAGGTGTGGGGCATGACCGAGACGACCGGCTCAGCCACCGTCAACACCCCGGCTGCCTTCCGCCCCGGCACCGTCGGGCGGATCAACCCCGGTATGGAGCTGCGGCTGCTCGACGACGGCGAGATCCAGGTCCGCGGCCCGCTCGTGTGCCAGGGGTACCTGCGGGCCAGTGGCGAGGTCGAGCCGGTCGTGGACGAGGACGGCTGGCTGTCCACCGGCGACGTCGGCGAGCTCGACGCCGACGGCTTCCTCGCCATCACCGACCGCAAGAAGGACCTCATCATCAACTCCAGCGGCAAGAACATCGCCCCGCAGCAGATCGAGAACCTGCTGCGGGCCAACCCGCTGATCGGCCAGGCGGCCGCGATCGGCGACCGGCGGCCGTACATCACCGCGCTGGTCGTGCTCGACGAGGAAGTTGCGCCGATCTGGGCCGGCGCGCACGGCCTGCCCGACCGGCGGCCCGCCGCGCTCGCCAAGGAGCCCGCGGTGCACGCCGCCGTGGCGTCCGCGGTGTCCGCCGTGAACGAGCGGCTGGCGCACCCCGAGCAGATCAGGGCGTTCCGCATCCTGCCCGACCCCTGGACCCCCGAGAGCGGTGAGCTCACGCCGTCGCTGAAGGTGCGCCGCCGGGTCGTCGCCGAGCGGCACGCGGCCGTCATCGACGAGATGTACCAGACCGGACACCAAACCTGACACCAGGCCAGAAACCAGGGCCGGGCCCGGGGTGGCGGCATCCCCGGGCCCGGCTTTCGGTGTGCGGTCAGCGGAACTGTTCGCCGCGGGCGGCCTTGTCCAGCAGCAGCTGCGGCGGGTCGAAGCGGCTGCCGTAGCGGGCGGCGAGCTCGCGGGCCCGGGCGATGAACCCGTCCAGCCCGCCCGGGTAGCCGTTGATGTACTGCAGCACGCCGCCGGTCCAGCCGGGGAAGCCGATGCCGAGGATGGAGCCGATGTTGGCGTCCGCGACGCTGGTCAGCACGCCCT
>NZ_JBFAIC010000074.1:0-53065 GCF_040654515.1 Dactylosporangium sp. NPDC050688 | reverse complement strand
GTGGTGGCGATGACCGCCCTGCTCTCCTGCGCGCTGAACGTGCGCAGACAGATCCGGTACCAGGCCGCCAGGCCGCCAGGCCGCCAGGCCGCCAGGCCGCCGGGCCGCCGGGCCGCCGGGCCGCCACGCCGCCACGCCGCCACGCCGCCGGGCCATTGGACCACCGGGCCACCGGGCCACTGGCCCGCCGGGCCGCCACCGCGGATGCAAGGAGCCGCACGACTGCACCACACGGCACGCTCTCGCGGCGGCCGGTCACGGCACCCGCGTCGCCAAGCGCGCCCCGGGTCTGCAACACAGCCGGACCGTCCGGGAGACGGCGTCCTTCCGCCCGGCCGGGTTGCCGCCCGGCCGGGGTGCGAACGTCCCCGCGACCCGTCGACCCATGATCAAAGTCGCGCCCCGGTCATCCCCACGACCGCGGAGCGCCTTCGATCACGGCCTGGACTCGCGGAGCCTCCCGACCCTCAGGCCGGCGAGCCGTCAGGTGTTCAGCTTGGCCGCGAGCGACCTGGCGACCTCGACCAGCCCTGTGTCCGCCGACGCGGGCAGTTCGCCGCCGTCGAGGTTGGCCACCGACAGGACCACGATCAGGTTGCTGACCCGCATCGTGATGATCTGCGGCTGGCCGATCGCCTGGACCCGCTGCCGGATCGCCTGGTCGCCGACGCCGTCGAGGCGCTCGGAGCCGGAGCCGCCGACCACGTCGAGATAGCGGGACGCGAGCTCGGGGCCGCCGACCGTGCCCTGCTTCGACACGACGGTGAAGCCGACGTTGAGCTGTGTCTTGCCGTCGCCGGCGGTGCAGTTGTCGCCGTCGGCTTCGACGGTCGCTGCCGGTACCACCGCAGCCGTCAACGACGCGTCGAGCACTGCGCAGCCGGGGGCGGCCTGGAACCGCCCCGCTTCGGCGAAGACGCCGAGCGTGTACGCCACGCCGAGCCCGGTCGCTCCGGACGCGGCGAGCACCGCGAGGACGATCAGGGCAATTCGCCAGAGCCGCTGCATCGAGTCATTCTAGGCGGGCGCCCTCCAGGTGCACGTGCGAGCATCTTGTGCGCAGGTTGAAGTCCGGCTTAAGCCCATGGCCCTTGGCCAGCGGGTTCTGATACGACCAACAGCAGTGGAACCGCATGAGACAAGATCAACCATGACTGTCCCCCGGCAACAACGTCAGGCTGGCAGCCTCGCCGCCCCGGCGGCACGACCCGTCGAGCACAACGGCGCCGGACGGTTCCTGCTGCGCACCCTGTTCTGGGGTGGCCTCGCGCTCGCCCTGCTGCCGTGGTGGCTGGGCACGAAGCCCGGCTCGATCGACACGACCGCCGAGATCTTCCAGTCGGCCGGGCGGGTCACGGGCCTGATCGCCGGCTATCTGCTGCTGGTGCAGATCATCCTGATGAGCCGGCTGGCCGTCCTCGAGCGCTGGATCGGCGCCCGCCACCTCGGGCTGTGGCACCGCGAGCTCGGCGGCTCGGTGCTGATCACGATCCTCACCCACGCGGCGCTGATCACGGTCGGCTACGCGTACGCGGACCGGGTCGGCTTCGTCAGCGAGCTCGGCACGATCCTCACCGAGTACGAGGACATGGTCACCGCCTTCCTGGCGGCCGGCATGCTGGTGTGCATCGGCCTGTTGAGCATCCGCGGGCTGCGCCGGGCCCTGCCCTACGAGCTGTGGTACTTCCTGCACCTGACCGCCTACCTGGCGTTGCTGCTCGGCTTCGCGCACCAGTTCTCCAACGGGCAGGAGCTGTTCAAGCCGGGTCTCGGGCGGACGCTGTGGACGGTCTTCTACGCCGTCATGATCTGCGCCGTCGTGTGGGGCCGGATCGTGGCACCGCTGACGCTGAACCTGCGGCACCGCCTGCAGGTGGCGGACGTGGTGGCCGAGGGCCCCGACATGGTGTCGATCTACATCACCGGCAACCGCCTGCACGACCTGGACGCGCAGGCCGGGCAGTTCTTCCGGTGGCGTTTCCTGTCGCGGGGGCTGTGGTGGCAGGCGCACCCCTTCTCGCTGTCCGCCGCGCCGAACGGGCGCTGGCTGCGGCTCACCGTGAAGACGGTCGGCAGCCACACCAACGCGCTGCGTGACCTGCGGCCGGGCGTGCGGATCTTCGTCGAGGGCCCGTGGGGTGACTTCACCGCGAGCCGGCGGGTCAAGTCGCGCACCGTGCTCATCGCGGCCGGCAGCGGCATCGGGCCGATCCGCGCGCTGCTGGAGGAGCTGCCGCCCGGCGCCGTGGTGATCTACCGGGCGTCGGCGGTCCACGACCTGCACCTGCGGGACGAGCTGGAGCACCTCGCAGACCTGCGGCACGCCACGCTGTGGTTCGTCGTCGGCGACCGGCGCGACCCGGGTCCGCGGCGCCTGTTCACCCCGGCCGGCATGCGCGAGCTGGTGCCCGACATCACCGAACGTGACATCTACCTGTGCGGGCCCGACGGACTGGTCACGCAGTCGCTGCAGGTGCTGCGGCGGCTGCGGGTGCCGCGGCGGCAGATCCACCTCGATCCCTTCGAGTTTTAGAGCTGTGCTCCCGTTTCTGAGAGTTGGTCCTTCGTGAGACGCGCGATGATCGCCCTGATGGGCACCGCGGCGGGCACCGTCCTGCTGGTGAGTGCCAAGGCCGGCTTCAGCAGCCCCACCGACCGGCCCCTGAACCCGCAGGCCGCCGGCGCGACCGGTCCCGTCCCGAGCGGCTCGGTGCCGCCGCCGTCCAGCGGTCCCGCCCCCGCGGGGTCGATGCCGCCCGGCAACGGCGGAGCCACCACCATGACGACCACGGCCGCGCCCCCGGCGGGAGGCGGCACGAAGACGACGAGCGCGCCGAAGCCGACCACTGCCGCGCCCAAGCCGCCGCGCACCACCATGAAGGACGGCACCTTCGGCGGCACCAGCGTCTATGTCGAGTACGGCTCTGTCGAGCTGTCGATCGTCGTCTCCGGCGGCAAGATCACCGACATCAAGGTGCTGGACTCGCCGAGCGACCATTCGCGATCCGTACAGATCAACAACAGCGCACTGCCGAAGCTCAAGGCGCAGGCGCTTGCCGCACAGAGCGCCAACATCGACACGGTCTCGGGGGCGACCTACACGAGCTCGGGCTACAAGCTGTCGCTGCAGTCGGCGATCGATCGCGCGCTGCAGGCCTGACCAGTGCTGGTGCGCGTCGAACACGTGATGGGCATGGCGGTGAGCCTCGACCTCGCCGACCCACTGCCGGCCCCGGAGCTGGAACGCCTCGCCGACGAGGTCTTCGACTGGCTGCGAGTGGTCGACGTGACCTTCAGCACCTACAAGGCGGACAGCGAGATCAGCCGGCTGGGCCGCGGCGAGCTGCGGCGGGAGGACTGCTCGCCGATGGTCGGTGAGGTCCTCGACCGGTGCGCGGAGCTGTGGGACGAGACGCGGGGCTACTTCGACATCATGGCCGGTGGCTCGCTCGACCCGTCGGGCTACGTGAAGGGATGGGCGGTGCAGCGCGCCTGCGACCGTCTGCGGCTGCACGGCTCCTCGCACCACTGCCTGAACGCCGGCGGTGACGTCTTCGTCCGCGGCGCGGCGGCCGGACGCTCGGCATGGCGGGTTGGGGTGCGCCACCCCTGGGAGGCGATGTCGCTGGCGTGGGTCCTGGAGGTGACCGACATGGCGGTGGCGACGTCTGGCACGTATGAGCGTGGTCTGCATGTCTTCGATCCCTTCACCGGTGAGCCGGCTGCCGCCCTGCGCTCGGTGACCGTCGTCGGGCCGGAGCTCGGCACGGCGGACGCCTACGCCACGGCGGCCCTGGCGATGGGCGAGGCGGGCATCGACTGGCTGGCCCAGCTGCCCGGCCATGAGTGCGCGGTCGTCACCGAGGACGGCCGTGCGATGCGCTCCGACGGCCTGCCGGTGGCGGCCGACGCCTGACCGCTACGGGATGGCGAGGTCCAGATACTCGATCAGGTGCTCGTGCGTCGGCGCGGAGTCGCCGAGGGTGAAGTGCAGATAGCGCAGCCGCTTGCCGGTGCCGCGCAGCAGCCCGTGCGGGTCGGGCATGTCGGCGCCGCGCTCGAAGCCGACCGAGACCCCGTCGGCGCCAGGGAAGATGGCGGCCACATAGCCGCGCTCGGGATGGTGGAAACCCAGCCCGTGCCAGCCGCTGTAGACCCGCTCGGTCAGGTCGGGCCGCGCCTTGACGATGACGTCGCGCAGGTGGCGGGCGAGTGCGGCGATGTCCTTACAGTGCTCGGCGAGAAGTTGATCGAGGCCCGGGGGCTCGGTGGCTATCATGGCGACACCTCACCACATGGGTACGACAATTTCCGCGGGCTTTCCTACCAGTCGAACTCGGGTCCGCCGGCCTCTCCGCCGGGCAGGATCGCGCGGTTGGTGTAGACCCATTTCTGCAGCACGAGGTACCGGTGACCGCGCGGCGGGGTGACGTCGAACGGGCCGCAGTCGTGGCTCGGGGCGAAGTCGGTGAACATCTGCTGCGGGCACACGTGGGGCCCGTCCACGACGGCTCCCGTGTCCGCGTCGACGAGCGAGATCGAGATGTCGGCCTGGATGGCCGGCAGCGCCTGCGCATGCCCGATCATGCGGACGGCGACCGCGCTGAGCTGATGACACGGCTGGGCCAGCAGCGGGTGGCCCAGGTCCCAGGTGTACTGGTCCGCGCACTGCCAGCCGCCCCACACGATGGCCTCGACGGGCCCGGCGGAGCGCGTAGGGCCGCTCGCGTCCATTCGTGCGCTGCCTTGTGTACGACTGGCGCCCGCCGCCACGGTGGGTTGCGGCTTCGCCGCCTGGTCGTCGGAGCCGGCCCGGGGCGGGTCCGCCCGCTCGATCGCGGTCTGCGTGCTCGGCCGGTGCACGACCCGCCAGGCGGGCACGGAGACGACGGCGATCGCCGCCAGTACCACCGCCAGAATTGTCATACGTGAGCGCGATGATGTCGGCGGTCGGGGCTTCGGCACCGGCGGGTCGAAGGAGGGCAGCTCATGGATCACGGGTTGGGGCGGCAGCGGCGGGTCGGCGGCGGTGCGCTTCGCCACGACGCGCAAAGCATGCGCCAGTTCCTTTGCCGACGGGCGGCGGCCTGGGCGCTTGTCCATGCAGGCCTCCACGACCCGCCAGACCGCCTCAGGCATGCCCTCCACACGCTGCGGCGACTCGTCCACGTGCCGGCGCAGGATCGCCCAGGCCGGGCCGCCGGCGTAGGGCGGCCGCCCGGTGACCAGCTCGAAGAGCACCACGCCAAGGGCGTAGACGTCGGCGGACGGTGCGGGCCGCCCGCCGTAGACGGCCTCGGGGGCGATGTAGTTCGCGGTGCCGACGAGCGCGCCCGGCGTGGTCATGCTGGGCGTGTCGAGCACCCGCGCGATGCCGAAGTCGGTGAGCCGGGTGTGCGGCTCGTTGCCCTCGCGGTCGAGCAGGATGTTGTCGGGCTTCAGGTCGCGGTGCACGATGCCGCGCCGGTGCGCCTCCGACAACGCGTCGGCGACCTGGGCGAGCAGCGTCGCGGCCGAGGCGGGCGCCAGGGTGCCCTGCTCGTGCAGGTGGTCACGGAGGCTGCCGCCGTTGACGAGGTCCATGACGAGGCCGAGCGACGTGCCGACCGTCACCAGGTCACGGACCCGCACGATGTGCGGGTGGCGCAGCATGAGCAGGATCGCGCGCTCCTGCACGAAGCGGTTGACCGCCTTCGGCTCCGCCATGAGGTCCTCACGCAGCAGCTTGACGGCGACCTCGTCGTCGCCCTGCAGGGCGCGGGCCCGCCACACGGTGCCGGTGCCGCCGCCACCGATCGGCTCGACCAGCTGGTAGGCGTCGCCGATGCGGTAACCCGTGAGGTCCTCGCCGAGCGACCGGAGGTGGTCGTCGGTGTCGTCGCGCGCTTCGGGGGGAGTACGCATCGGGGTATTCGTACAGAACGCAAGATGAAGGTCACAACCGTTACCAGGCATTACTCCCCTCATGGGGGACCCGCCGAGCGTCGGGGACCTTTACAGCTGCCGATACATGATATGGAAGTCGACCAACCCGTGTTTCGTGCTGCGGAATCCGTCGGGAACCGTGCCGACGATGATGAAGCCGAGCGAGCGCCACAGCCGCACGGCCACGGTGTTGGTGGAGACGACCGCGTTGAACTGCATCGCGACGTAGCCGAGCTCGCGGGCCCGGGCGAGGCAGTGCTCACCGAGCGCACGGCCCAAGCCGCGGCCCCGCGCGCGGGTCGACACCATGAAGCTGGCGTTGGCCACGTGGTCGCCGAGGCGGCCCTTGTTGGGCCCGACCTTGTACGTGCCGAGCACCTCGCCATCCTCGACCGCCACCCAGACCTCGAAGGGCGGCGGGAGCAGCCAGTGCGTGCGGGCGTCCTGCTCGGTGGACTCGGGGTCGTTGTCATAGCTCTCACCGGCCGACACGACCTCGTGCCACACGTCCCAGACGCCGTGCCCGCCACCGTCGTGCTCGCTGCCGTGCCAGTCGGTGTCGACAAAGCGCCTGATCTCCACGCTGTTCATTCAACACGTCAGGTGGCAGGCTCTGCATTCGTGTTCGATGTGTTGAGCGACGCATTCAGCCGCCTGCCCGCACCTCCACGCGAGGTCGTCATCGCCACGGCCGTGGTCGCGCTGCTGGCGGTGCTGTTACGACCGGCGTGGCGGGTCATGCGCAACTTCATCACCATCGCGCACGAGGGCGGGCACGCCCTGGCCGCGGTGCTGAGCGGGCGGCGGCTCTCCGGGATCCGGCTGCACTCCGACACGTCGGGCCTGACCCTGTCGAAGGGCCGGCCCAACGGGCTGGGCATGGTGGTGACCGGGCTGGCGGGGTACATCACGCCGTCGCTGCTCGGGCTCGGCGCGGCCGCGATCCTCGGCGCAGGCCGCATCACGATCCTGCTCTGGCTGCTGCTGGCCCTGCTCGCCGCGATGCTCGTCATGATCCGCAACGTCTACGGCGTGGTCTCCGTCGTCGTCGCCGGTGCGATCATCTTCGGGGTCTCGTGGTTCGGCTCGCCGCAGGTGCAGGGCGCGTTCGCGTACGCCTTCTCGTGGTTCATGCTGCTCGGCGGGGTCAGGGCCGTGTTCGAGCTGCAGCAGTCCAGGTTCCGCCGCCAGGCGCCGAACTCCGACGCCGACCAGATCGGGCGGCTGACGCGCGTGCCGGCGATCATCTTCGTCGCGTTCTTCGTCGTCGTGTCGCTGGCATCACTGGCGTTCGGCACGCGGCTCATGCTCGGACCTGTGTCGGACCTGATCTCCGGCTGAGCACCATCTCCGGCTGAGCACCGGCGAGCTCGACGCCGACCGTCCGCCGGACCGACGGCTGGGCTGACCGGATGCTGGGCTCACCGGGAGGCTGGGCTCACTGGGAGGCTGGGACGACACGACACCGAGCCGACCGGATGCCAGCCGACCGGACGCTGGCCGACCGGCCCGGGTCAGCACCGCGTGCCGGCCCGGGCGGGGCTGCGTACTTCAGGCCGGGACAGGTGTCAGGCTCTGGTTGAGCACTGCCGCGCCGACGCGGTGGGCCTCCTCGAGGTGTGGCCAGCCGGAGAGGATGAATTCGTCGACGCCCTCGTACTCGGCCAGGCGGGCCCGGATCTCGGCGGGGCTGCCGACCAGTGCGGTCCCGGCGCCCTCGCGGACCAGGCCGACGCCGGCCCACAGGTTCGGGGCGATGACCAGGCCGTCGGCCGTGCCGGCGTTGAGGGCCGTCATCCTGGCCTGGCCGACGGAGTCCATCCGGGCGAACCTCGCCTGCGCCGCGGCGATCCGCGCCGGGTCCATGCCGCGCAGGAGCCGGTCGGCCTCGGCCCACGCCTGGTCGGCGTCGTCGCGGACGATGACGTGGATCCGCAGGCCGAAGCGCAGGGTCCGGCCGTGCTCGGCGGCCTTGGCGCGCATCCGGGCGACCCGCTCCGCGATCGCGGCCGGTGGCTCGCCCCACATCAGGTAGACGTCGGCGTGCCGGGCGGCCACGTCCTCCGCGGCCGGGGACGCGCCACCGAAGTAGATCGGCGGGACGTCGGCGAGTGGGGTACCGAGGCCGCCGCACTCGACGTGGTAGTAGTCGCCGTGGAAGTCGAACCGCTCACCCTTCCACGTCTTGCACAGGACCTGCAGATACTCGGCGGTGCGGGCATAGCGGGCGTCATGTTCGACGAAGTCGCCGTAGGCCCGCTGCTCCTGCTGGTCACCGCCCGTGACGACGTTGAGGGCGAGCCGGCCGCCGGAGATCCACTGGAACGCCTCCGCCTGCTGGGCCAGCAGCGTCGGCAGGGTGAACCCGGCCCGGAACGCGACCAGCATGCGCAGCGTGGTCGTGTGCTGGGCGATCGCAGTACACATGACGAGGGGATCCAGGCAGCCGGCGCCGACGGGGGTCAGCACCGAGGCGAACCCCGCCTCCTCCGCTGCCCGGGCGACCTCGGACAGGTACGCGACGGTGGGGGTCCGCACGTGCGCGGCGGCACCCGCGGCGACAGTCGCCGCACCGACCTGATCGCCGTCGCCGGTGGTCGGCAGGAACCAGTGGAACGTCGTCATGGCGACCACCTTACCTACTTAAGCGGTGTGTTTCACAGACTGTTGCCCGCGACTGGGAAATGTCGCCCCGATCGATTAGAATGTGTGTACGAAAGTCGCTCTTGAGCTGGGGTTCTTGAGCCGGTTTCGTTGGCTGGGAGGAGAGCGCAAGTGACCGTGTCCACCGTCACCCCGGGGTCCGTTCCGTACGCAACCCTGTTGAGTTTCACGCGCTATGTCGGCCGCACCGGTCCGCGCAAGGCGAGCTTCGTGGGCGGCCTGCGCCGTCAGCGTGAGTCGGGCTCCGGCTTCAACCCGCACGGTCAGCTCGTCAAGGCGCTGAAGGCGGACATCCGGTTCCGGACCGGCGGCACCTACCTCAACGCGGTCGTCGACCAGGTGAACCCGCGGTGGCGCCCGCTGTACGAGTCGGTCGTCCCGGGCGCGCTGCGCTACATCGAGTCGCTCGGTGACCTGTCCCAGGTGGAGATCACTCCGACCCGCGACGCCCTCGGCATGCTGGGCAGTCTCCCCGTGAAGATCAACCCGCACTTCGGCCTACGGTATGCGGACGGTCACGGCGAGGCGGTCCGCCTGCACTTCGACGAGGACCCGCCGCAGGACGAGGCCGCCGTCGCCACCCTGCACCTGATGAGCCGCCACATGGACCTCGTCCTGCCCAACGCCACCCCCGTCCTCGTGGACCTGCGCCGCGGCGACGTCCTGCGGCCGGACCCTGCGCTCAAGCAGGGTGAGATCGAGCGCTGGCTGGCCGGCGAGGCGGCCGCGTTCGCCGCGATGTGGGGCATGACCGCCTGACCTGACATCCTCCGACACAGCGCGGCCCACCGGACGCGGACGAGGCACGCCACCCCCCTCTGGAGTGCCTCGTCCGCTCGTGCCAGCCCGCCGGCGCCGGCCCGCCGGGCTCGTGGCGTCCCGGCCTGCGGTCGGCGGTTGGCGGTTGTCCGGATGGCAGGTCGCTGACCGGCGTGCCCGCGGGCCGGTGCGACCGCTGCCGGCGCGATCGCTGGCTGGGTGCGCTCGCCTGCCGGCGGGCCGTCCGACCAGCGGACCGTCCGGTTAGCAGGCTGTCGGCTTAGCGGGCCGTGCGGCAGGGCGCCCCATTGCGGGCTGTCCGGCCGGTGCGCTCGTCTGCCGGCGGCGGCCGACCAGCAGGCCGTCCGACCGGCCGTCCGATTGGCGGGCCGTCCGTCCGGTTCACAGGCCGTCTGGCCGTCCGGTTAGCGGGCCGTCCGTCCGGTTCACAGGCCGTCTGGCCGTCCGGTTAGCGGGCCGTCCGTCCGGTTCACAAGCCGTCGGGCCGTCCGGTTAGCGGGCCAGCCGTCCGGTTCACAAGCCGTCGGGCCGTCCGTTAGCGGTCCAGCCGTCCGATTGGCGGGCCGTCCATCCGGCTCACAGGCCGTCTGGCCGTCCGCCGTCCGGCGAGCGACTCCCCTCCGCGGTGGGGGCGCGGACCTCAGCCAGCCGACGGACCCTTGCTGCCGTCCCTGCCGTGTGCACGATCGCGCCGCCGCCTGATGCGATGGCGGCGCGACGGTGGTCGGGGTCGGGGTACGACCGAAACCCGGCCAGGGTCACTGGCCACACGCGGCCGGCGCCGCGGGCCGGCCCTGGGGTCCCGCCCCGGAGCCCTCGATGCTCGTTGCCGCTGGCACTGCGCGCAGCATCCGGTGGTCGCCGCCCCGCTGGCCGGCCACTGTGATGATCCAAGTCGCGTCCCGGCCATCCGGGCGACCACGACGCGACTTCGATCAACCGGACAAGATCAACAAGGCAAGATCAGCCAGGCAAGATCAGCCAGGCAAGATCAGCCAGGCAAGACCAGCCAGGCAAGACCAAGCGGGCACGATCGCAAGCGAGCCGGTCGCGACCGCGACGGGATCGGAGCGGCCCAGGGGGTTCAGGTCAGGGACGGTTCGGGGACGCACAGTGGGGCGATCTTCGCTGCCGGCAGTGGGCGGGCGAAGTGGAAGCCCTGCGCCAGGTGGTAGCCCAGCTCCAGCAGCCGCGTCGCCTGTTCCGCGGTCTCCACGCCCTCGGCGACCGCCTCCAGGCGCAGGGCCTGGGCGATCTCGCTGATGGAGGTCGCGATCGCCTCCTGTTCGACGGTACCGGTGACGCCGTCGACGAAGGACTTGTCGACCTTGAGCACGTCGACGGGGCAGGTGCGCAGCAGGCCGAGGGAGGAGTGGCCGGTGCCGAAGTCGTCCAGGGCGATCTTCACCCCGAGGGCGTGGAGGGCGCGGACGGTGTCCAGGGCGCGGCCGCCGCCGAAGACGGCGGTCTCGGTGATCTCGATGGTGAGGCGGGCGGGGTCGAGGCCGGTGTCGGAGAGGGTGGCGGCGACGGTGGCGACGAAGGAGGGTTCCAGCAGCTGGCGGGCGGAGGCGTTGACGCTGATCTTCCAGGGGGCCCGGTCGCCGAGGGTGCGGGCCCACTCGGCGCCCTGCAAGCAGGCCTGGTGCAGGACCCAGGCGCCGATGGGGACGATGAGACCGGTGCGTTCGGCGACGGGGATGAAGGCGACGGGTGAGACCAGGCCGCGGGTCGGGTGGCGCCAGCGGACGAGGGCCTCGACGCCGCGGACGTCGCCGGCGGGGAGGCCGACGATGGGCTGGTAGAGCACGAACAGCTCGTCACGGTCGAGGGCCTGGCTGAGCTCGGCGGCGATCTGGGCGTGCTCGACGGCGTGGGCGTCCAGCTCGGGGCCGTACTCGACCCAGCGGCTCTTGCCGAGCTCCTTCGCCGCGTACATGGCCATGTCGGCGCGGCGGAGCAGGTCGCTGGCGTCGCAGTCGACGGTGTGCCGGGCCAGGCCGATGCTCGCCTGGATGAGCAGCTCGTAGCCGGCGGCGCGGACCGGGGCGGCGAGGGCGTCGATGAAGGCCTCGGCGATGCGGGCGCTCTCGGCGGCGGTGGCGTTGGGCAGCAGGACGGCGAACTCGTCGCCGCCGAGGCGGGCCACGGTGTCGCCGGGGCGGACGCTGGCCCGCAGGCGCTCGCTGACCTCGACGAGGAGGGCGTCGCCGACGGCGTGGCCGAGGCGGTCATTGATGGCCTTGAAGTCGTCGAGGTCGACGAGGGCGAGGGCGAGCCCGCAGGAGGAGGTCTGCGCGGCGCGGACGGCCTCGGCGGTGGCGGCGTTGAAGAGGGTCCGGTTGGCCAGGCCCGTGAGGGCGTCGTGCGAGGCCTGGTAGCTCAGCTGGTCCTGGTACCGGCGCGCCTCGGTGATGTCGCGGGCGTTGCTGACGATGCCGCGGACGCTGGGGTCGTGCAGGAGGTTGCTGCGGACGACCTCGAACCAGCGCCAGTCGCCGTCCGCGTGGCGCAGCCGCAGCTGCACGGTGACGGTGCTGGCGGGCGCGGGGCGCCGGCGGCGGAAGTCGGTGAGGTCGTCGGGGTGGATACGGTCGCTGATGGTGTCGCCGAGGACCTGCTCGGCGGCGAGGCCGAGGAAGCGCAGGAGGCTGGGGCTGGCGTACGTGACCCGCCCAGGCGCGCCGGCGATGGAGAAGATGTCGGCGGAATTCTGCACGAGGGAGCGGAAGCGGCGCTCGTGCCGGCGCAGCTCGAGCATGCTGGCGTCGACGCGGGCCAGGAGACTGGTGTTCTCGTACAGGGATACCAGCTGGCGGGCCACGACGAGCAGGGTGAGCACGACGGAGCCGCCGACGAGGATGCGGGTGTCGCGCTGGTCGGGCCCGATCCCGGCCAGGACGAAGCCGTCGGCGACGATGACCGCGACGTACGGCAGCAGGCTGAAGGGCCGGGCGGGGGTGCGCGGGCCGGCCGGCGAGGACGGCGCGGCGTGCCGCTGCAGGAGGGCGGCGAGCACGACGCCGAAGCCGCAGACCGGGACCGACAGGTGGCAGTCGTTGAGGTATGGGCGCGACTCCAGCAGCGGCGTGACCGCGCCGAGGGCGGCGCCGGCGATGACGGTGCCGCCGAGGACCCACAGCGCGGCGGGGTCGATGCCGCCGGTGCCGGCCAGGGCGACCTTG
Organism: Dactylosporangium sp. NPDC050688; assembly: GCF_040654515.1. Lineage (NCBI taxonomy): Bacteria > Bacillati > Actinomycetota > Actinomycetes > Micromonosporales > Micromonosporaceae > Dactylosporangium > Dactylosporangium sp. NPDC050688. Next base: position 40,511 of record NZ_JBFAIC010000074.1, on the reverse strand, counting down.
GCCACGGCGAGCAAGCCGGCGAAGGCAAGGACCACCACGCCGAAGATGGCCCACGCGGTGCCGGTGACCCGGGCCAGCTCGACGGAGCCGCGGGCGGCGAAGAACCAGGTCATGAGGCTCACCGCGCAGACCACGACGGCGAGGTCGAGCCCGAAGGTGATCAGCCGCCGGCGGACCGGCAGCCGCACCAGCGCCCAGACGAGGACGAGCACGGCGCCCAGGTACAGCGTCATGGTGACGCCGCCGGAGCGCTGGGTCGGCGCGTCGGGCCCGGTGAGGGAGTCCACCGCGCAGCTGAGGATGCCGCCGAGCAGCATGAGCATGACGATGCTCAAGTGGCGCCAGAAGCGGCCGGCGGCACCGGTACCGGCGGCGCGGCTGGTGCGCAAGCACACGGCGGCGGCGAGGCCGGCGCTGAGCGGTGCCGGGATCCAGCCGATCGCGGGGTGCACGATCACGTGCGGCAACTGGGCGGCCAGCCAGCCGGCGCTGAGGACGGCGAGCGCCAGTGCGCCAACCAGCGCAGGATGCGACCGCACCGCACGCACATCGACCGACATCGACAGGGCCCTCCACCTGCTCGGACGTGCTGGACATTCGGCGGGCCGGCACCAGATCTGAGAGATTCCAGAGAAATGTCCTTTTTGCGCGATCCTCAGATACCGCGAACCGTCTTGATCAGGCGGTAGCCGGGCAGTCACATATCGACGGTTCCCGGTGCTAGGTTGACCGCAGCGTGCTTCCTCATCCTTGCGCTGCGTAGCGGCCTCGCCGACGAGAAGGGAACTCGATGACCGAGGGCCGGCACCACAGGCGTCGCGACGACGACCACATGGAGGACGGGATCTACTTCCCGCCTCCGCGTGAGGTGCCACGCTCCCGGACTGCGCCGCAGATCCGGCCGGTCGCCCCCTCCCCCTGGGCACCGACCGCGCCGGACCGACCGGCACCGCAGCTCCCACCGGCCCCTCCACCGGCAGCGTCGCCGGTCCCGCGTGAGCCGTCATCCCGGAAGCCGGGTGGCGACGTGCATCCTCCGGAGGCACCGGTCTACTACGCGCGCGCGGCCGACTGGACCGTCCGCCCCTCCCCCTGGGCGACCGTCGAGGACGACGATCTCGCGGATGAGGGCACGTATGCACCGGCGGAGGAACAGCCCCCACCTCCGCCGGTGCAGACCCAGCTGCTCGAGGACACCGCGGCGACCCCGGCGGCCGCCGTACCCCAGCGCCGCCGGGCCGCCCGGCAGCCACCGGCGGCCGTACCCAAACCCGCACCCAAACCCGCGGTGAGCAGCGCGACCGCCTGGTGGATCGCCGCCGGCGTGATCGTCGTGGCGCTGGCCGTCGCCGCCGGCATCCTCGTCGGGCTCAGTCTCGCCCAGCGCAGCGGCCCCGCCGGGGCCGCCGGCGCGATGGCCGAGATCTCCCTGGCGGCGCACCCGTCAAGCTGAAATCCCCGGGCGGAAATCATCAGGTGCATTCGCCGCGAATCGGGTAGAGACGCCGCGTTGCCATCTGGACGCGATTTGGGGGAAGAGTCCATGAGTGGACCGATCGTGGGCAAGCGCCGCCTTCGAGCCGAGTTGCGACGGCTCCGGCGGGAACGTGAACTGACCCAGGACCTGGTGGCCGCCGAAATGGAGTGGTCACTGTCAAAGCTGATCCGGATCGAGAACGGCACCGTCGCCATCTCGGTCAGCGACCTGCGCAGCCTCCTGGCCTACTACCGGCTGCATGACACCCAGCTGGTCGACGAGCTGCTGGAGCTGGCCCGGGCCGCGAAACGGCGGATGTGGTGGGACGAGTACCGCGCCGTCCTGCCGGGCCCGCTGCTCAGCTACGTGGGCTTCGAGGCGGAGGCGGTGTTCGTCGGCACCTTCGAGCCGATGCAGTTCCCCGAGCTGATGCAGACCCGGCGGTACGCGAGCGCGACGACCGCCGAGCTCAAGGCCGGCGACCACGAGCAGCGCGTCGAGTTCCGGCTGCGGCGGCAGAGCGAGCTGTTCGAGCGGGAGGCGCCGTCGCGCTTCCAGGCGCTGATCGACGAGTCGGTACTGCGGCGGCTGCCGCTGCACGACGACGAGGCGGTCCTGGTCGACCAGATCGAGCACGCGGTCGAGTTCGCCCAGCGCCCGTACGCCGACGTGCGCATCGTGCCGTTCAACGCCGGCTACCACCTCGGGTGGGAGGGCGCCTTCACGGTGCTCGAGTTCGGCGCCGACGACGGCATGCTGCACAAGGGCGGGCAGCTGCTGGAGGAGCCGGAGACGATCACCGCGCACACCGAGGGGCTGCGTGCGCTGGCCAGGATGGCCCTGCCGCATGAGTCCTCGATCGACCTCATGCGGCAGGTGGCCGCGGAGCTGAAACGGGGCTGATCAGGCCGGCGGGCGGAAGAGCACCCCGTTGCCGCTGACCAGCACCGGCTGGTTGTTGGCGTACTGGTAGGCGACGGTCCCGGCGGCGTTCTCGATCCCGACGGTGGCGTTGCTGCCCTGCTCGAAGGCGTTGTCGAGGTCCTTGTACGCGAACGCGATGTTGCCGTTCTCGTAGAAGACCGCCTCGAACGTGAGGCGCCGCGACGTGTTGCCGTACAGGTGCACGTTGCGCCACTCGATGACGTAGGCCCGGTTCGGCGCCGCACCGGTGGTCGCGGTGCGGACGCTGGACTGGCCGTCCACGACGAGGTCCGACCAGAACGGGTAGACCGCCGCGTTGGGTGCCTGCCTGGTCGGCAGCGTCGTGTGGTCGGCGTCGGTCGCGCCGGGGTTGACGAAGCTCGCCTTGCCGTTGGTGTCGACCCAGACCGAGGTGTACGACGTGCCGTACAGCTTGACCGGGAACGGCGTGGTCAGCTGCACGATCGCGTCGTCACCGGTGAGGGTGAGCGGCGTGTCGGCGTCGATGAACGTGCGCGGCCCGGCGGCGCACGTGTAGCCGAACGCGTCGGTGCCCTGCGTCAGCGCGAGGTTGACGGTGGAGGTGCCCGAGGAGACGGTCACCGGGGCCGAGGCCCCGCCACCGCCGCACCGCCCGCCCGAGCCGATCGCGGCGGTCACCGTGTACGAGCCGGCGGACACGCCGGTGAACGTGTAGGTGCCGTCGGCCGCGGTGGTCTTCGTCGCCCCTTCAGGGGTGAGCGTCACCGTCACCCCGGCGACCGGCGCGCCGCTGCCCTGGTTGGTCACCGTGCCGGTCACCGTGCCGGCCGCGGTGCCGGTCGCGATGCCGGTCGCGGTGCCGGTCACCGTTCTGGTCGTCGTGCCGGGCGCCTTGAACAGCACGCTCATGCCGTTCTGCAGCGCCGAGGTGTTGTTGGAGTACTGGATGCCGACGGTGCCGGCGGCGTTCTCGATGCCGACCGTCGACGAGGCGCCGGCCTCGGCGGCGTTGTCGATGCCGGAGTAGTTCGTGACGATGTCGCCGTTCTCGAACAGGATCGCCTCGGCGTTGATCCGCCGGTTGGTGAACCCGTACTGGTAGGCGTTGCGCCACTCGACCACGAACTGCCGGTTCGGCGCGGAGCCGGTGACCGCGGTGCGGACGCTGGCCGAGCCGTCGACGACGAGATCGGTCCAGTAGGCGTAGACCGACGCGTTCGGCGTCGCCGTGGACGGGGTCGCGGCGTGCGCCGTGACCGAGGCGCCCTGGTTGGCGAAGCTCAGCCGGCCGTTGGTGTCGACCCAGGCCGAGCTGTAGGTCGTGCCGTAGAACTTGAAGCCGAACGGCAGCGAGACCTGGCTCATGTTGTCGTCACCGGTGAGCGTCAGCACCGTGCCGTCCGCCGGCACGAACGACCGCGACGAGGCCGAGCAGACGTAGCCGAAGGAGTCCCCGCAGGATGAGGTGTAGCTGGCCGTGTACGTGCGGGCGGTCGCCGGCGCGGTGATCACGTGGGTCTGCGCCCCGCCGTCGGACCAGCTGCTGAAGGCCTGCGGCACGTTGTTGTACAGCTGCGGCGTCGGCGCGCTGACCGTGTTGGTCGAGCCCTGGATGACGGTGCGGGTGAACGGCGCCGCCTGGCTCGTCGCGCCGACCGTCAGGTTGAGCCCGGCCGGGTTGCTGACGAACGTCAGGTCGACCGTCTTCGGCTGCAGGTTGACGGTGGTGGTGCTGGTCAGCCCGCCGGCATCGGTCGCTGTCAGCCGGAGCTCCAGGTATGACGGGTACTCGTGGTCGGGCGCGGTGAGCGTCCCGCCGGCGACGCCGTTGAGCGTCCGCAGCGGGTGCTCGTGGCACACGCCCGGCGACGAGCAGTGGTGCAGCACGATCGTCCAGTTGAGCGCGGATGCGGGCAGGGTGCCCTGCTGCGGGTCGCTCGCGTGGCCGGTGAAGCTGACCGTGTCACCGACGGCCCAGGTGTACGAGGTGGCCGGCGTGTCGATGACCGCGGTCGGCGCGTTGTTGCCGGCCGTGATGGTGATCGTCTTCTCGCTGCTGGCGCCGAGAGTGTCGGTGACGCGCAGCCTCGCCGTGTATGTGCCCGGCCTGATGTACGCGAAGCTCGCGGTCGGACCGGTGGAGTCGATGGTGCCGTTGTTGGCGAAGTCCCACTCGTAGGTGAGCATCCCCTGGTCTGCGGGGTCGGCGTCCGAGGATGTCGTGCCGTCGAAGGCCAACGCCAGCGGTATCCCGCCGGAGGTGCGGTTGACGGTGATCGCCGCGACCGGCGGCTGGTTGCCGCTGTAGTAGCGGATCCGGCGCACGGTGCCGCCGAGGTCGACGTAGTACAGCTCGTTGCCGGGGCCGACGGCCAGGTCGACCGGGTTGGCGGCGCCGGCGGCGAACGTCATGATGTTCGACGTCGACGGCAGGCCCCCGGCGGTGGCGGGCATCATCGCCCAGATGCAGTCGCGGCTGTAGTCGGAGAAGAACATCGCGCCGCGGTAGGCGGCCGGGTAGGGGCCGCTGTCCGGGTAGAACGCCACGCCGGAGGACGAGGAGCTCCCGCTCGGGCAGCCCTCGCCGGCGACGACCTTCGCGCCGTGGCCCCAGGAGTAGTACGGCTGGACGTTCGGCACCGACGGGTTCGCGCCGTACATCGGCTCGCACAGGTTGAGGTTCGCGCCGTCGTAGCCGCTCTGCGGGCCGGGGCCCTCGAGGCACGGCCAGCCGTAGTTGCCGATCGTGCCCGCGAGCGGGTTGGCGACCCGGTTGATCTCCTCGTAGACGTTCCAGCCGACATCGCCGCTCCACACCTCGTTGGTGCCGGGCCTGACGGTGAACCGGAAGGGGTTGCGCATGCCGTAGGCGACGATCCGCCGGGCGTTGGCGTCGGCCGCGGCGAAGTTGGGGTTCGTCGGCAGCGCCGCGCCGGTGACGGGGTCGATCCGGATGACCGTGCCGTTGAGCCCGGTCGGGTCGGCGGTGGTGCGCAGGTCCTGCGAGCGCAGCGCGCCGCCCTCGGCGGTGGGCGGGGTCAGCGCCGTGCCGAACCCCGACGGCGGGTCGCCGCACTGGTTCGCGGGGCTTCCGAACTGGCCGTAGTCGGTGACGCTGAAGCCGGCGCCGTCGCCGGCGGAGGCGTAGAGCGCGCCGTCGGCGCCGAAGCGCAGGTCGCCGACGGAGTGGCTGGGGAACTGCTGGCACCAGTCGGTGATCAGCACCTGCTCGGCGCCGGTCATCTGGTTACCTCTGGCCTGCAGCTTCGACAGCCGGCCGGTGACGACGCAGCTGCCGTCGTTGATGTCCGGGCAGACGTCGTTCCACTTCGGCGCGGTGCCGCCGGGCAGCGCGTCGTAGGAGTACAGGACGTAGACCCACGGGTTGGTGGGGAAGCCGGGCGCGAGCGCGAGGCCCAGCAGGCCGCGGTCCCACTGGTCGTGGACGTTGGTGCGCAGGTCGGCGAAGACGTCGGGGGTCGGGTCCGACAGGCTGTCGTAGACCTTGATCAGGCCGCGCTTCTCGGCGACGAAGATGCGGCCGTCAGGAGAGAACTCGATGTTGGTCGGGTTGGTCAGGCCGCTGAAGACGACCTGCTCCTGGAAACCGGCCGGGAGGGTCGACGCGGCCGCCGGTGAGGATCCGGCGAGGGGCACGACCGTGCCGGCGGCGAGCAGGGCGGCGAGCAGTGCGCGCACGGTACGTCGACGCATCGACATAAACCGTCCTCTCCTGAAGGGGGTTGCAGAGAGACGGGAGTCCCGCGGAAATTGCGACAGCCTACCGACCGCCGCGAAATGAGGAAGTGTCGCGTTGCCCACGTCACCGGCGGCAAGCCGCCGCGAACCTGACCACTTCCGGACAAGTCATACGAGAAAACGACCCGTTCGGCCAATCGGCCGAACGGGTCGTCGTCACCGTTGAGTGGCTGAGGGGGCGGTCACAGATTCTCGTAGCAGGGCTTGTCGAGCTTGTAGTCCTTGGCGACGGGGCCGGTGAAGTAGTCCTTCATCAGCTTGATGTCGTTCGGGCCGCCGGAGCCGACGGTCGGGTTGTAGATGAGCGACTGGCGGAAGATGCCGTCCGCGCCGCCGGCGTAGTTGCCGGCGCCGTCGGGCAGCATGCCCTCGTAGTCGACCTTGGTGAGCGACTTGGCGGCCTTGAGCAGGCCGGCCCGCGTCAGGTCACCGTCGGCCTGGGCCTTCTTCAGCGCGGCGAGCATCGGGTACGACCACACCCAGCCCGACGTGTAGCCGTCGTTCGGCGTGACGGAGGAGCCCAGCGCCTCGCGCATCGCCTTGTGGCCCGGGGTGTCGGAGGCCCACGACTTCCACGGCGAGGACTGCAGGTAGAGCGCCTTCAGCGCGGGCGCGGCGGCGGTCGCGAGCAGGCCCTGGTTCCACGACGGGCTGGTGCCGATGAACTTGCCGGTGAAGCCGCGCTGGGCGGCGCCGCCGACGATGGCGGCCGCGTCCGCCGGCCCGGTGGTGAGGATGACCAGGTCCGGCTTCTGCGTGACGATCGCGGTGACCGCGCCGGCCTGCTTGTCGGTGCCGGAGTCGGTCTTGACGTTGATGAACGTCATCCCGAGCTTCTCCGCGGCGATCTTCGCACCGGCCGCGGCGTCGTCGCCGTAGTCGCCGGCGACGTGCACCGCCATGACGGTCTTGGGCTTGAACGTCTCGTTGGCGTAGTCGACGGCGTTCATCGACTCGATGCAGTAGTTGGCGCCGGACTCCAGGATGTTGTCCTCGAAGGCGTAGGCCGAGGTCCACGCGGCGGGGGCGGCGAGGACGTTGTTGGCCTTCATGTCGGGCAGGATCGCCGCCGTGGTCGGCGAGCCGAGGCTCTGCGCCAGGGCGAGGACCTTGCCCTTCATCTCCTGGTACGCCTCGTTGTGCGTCTGCGGGTTGTACTTGTTGTCCCGGACGTAGGTCTCCGCGTCGATGTCGTAGCCACCGATGCCGCCCTGGGCGTTGACCCGCTTCCAGAACGCCTTCTGCGCGTCGGTGATCGGCACGGCGAGGACGTGGAAGGGCCCGACCGTCAGGTCGGAGATGATGCCGAGGTAGATGCAGCCCCGGTCCTTGTGCTCGGACTTCGGGCAGGGCTCCTTGGTGATCCCGATGTCCGACTTCGGGCCACTCGAGCCCTGCTCCGTGCTGTCCCCGCCGCGACATCCGGCGAGTGAGCCGACGGTGAGCACCGCGGCGAGGGCAAACATGCCCAACCTCTTCATTGAGGAGCTCCTTACGACGAGGTCAGTACGAGAACGGCCAGGCTTTCCAGTAGTTGCGGAGCCGGATCCAGATGCCGAACAGCCCGCGCGGCTCGAAGATCAGGAACACGATGATCAACACGCCGTACAGGACGGTCTCGAGCTGGTAGGCGTTGGGTGACTCCGCGGGCGAGTTGCTGATGAAGGGCAGGAACGACGGGACCTCACGGATCAGCCGTGGCAGGAGCGTGATCAGGAAGGCGCCCAGGACGGCGCCGCTGATCGTGCCCGCACCGCCGATGAGGACCATCGCGATGTACTGCACCGACAGCAGCAGGTTGAAGCTGGTCGGGTCGAAGTAGCCGATCCCGACGTAGAGCAGCGCACCGGCACAGCCGGCGTAGAACGACGACACCCCGAAGGCGATCGTCTTGTATCTGGCCAGGTTCACCCCCATCACGCCGGCCGCGATGTCGCGGTCCCGGATGGCGGTGAAGGCCCGGCCCACTCGCGAGCGCGCCAGGTTGCGCGCCGCGAGAGCCGCGAGGACGAGCAGGACGAACATCAGCAGGTACAGCTTCTGATCCCTGGTGAGGAACGCGTCGCCGGTGTTGAGGTCGTAACCGAGCAGGGTCGGCGCCGGGGGCTGCCGGCCGATGCCGGGCCCGCCGGTGAGCGAGGACCACTCGTTGATGACGTGGCCGCCGATGAAGACCAGCCCGAGCGTGACGATCGCCAGGTACAGGCCACGCAGCCGGGTGGCGAGGGGCGCCACCAGCACCCCGGCGACCGCGGCGACGAGACCGGCGGCGGGCAGCCAGATCAGGATCTCGGTGATCCCGTACCCGGTGGTCCGCGCGTCGGGGTCGCCGGCGATGGCCGCCGCGGTGTAGGCGCCGATCGCGAGGAAGAACGCGTGACCGAGCGACACCTGCCCGGCGTACCCGGTGACGATGTTGAGCCCGATCGCACCGATGGCGGCGACGCAGGCCAGGCCGATCAGCTGCAGCAGCTGGTCCTCGACCAGCCAGGGCAGCGCGACGCCGGCGGCGAGCAGGATGCCGACCGCCACCTTCTTCGAGGTGGTGTCGAGCAGCGCCAGCTCCTGCTTGTAGGAGGTGCGCAGCAGTGGACGGTTTCTCATACCCTTTCGACCTCCCGGGTGCCGAACAGGCCGTAGGGGCGCACGAGCAGGACCAGGAACATCACCACGTACGGCGTGACGACCGAGATGTTGCCGCCGAGCCACGGCAGCGAGCCCTGGTAGGTGGCCGTGAGCTCCTGGACGGTGCCGACGGCCAGGCCGCCGATGACGGCGCCGGGCAGGGAGTCCAGGCCACCCAGGATGATCACCGGCAGGGCCGTCAGCGCGATCAGCCACAGCGACTCGCTGACGCTGCCGCCGACGGCGGCGAACGTGCCGGCGACCGCGGCGAGCGCGCCGGCGAGGGCCCACGACAGCGCGAACACCGCGCCGACGCTGACGCCCTGGGCGAGCGCCGCCTCCTGGTCGTAGGAGGCTGCCCGCATCGCCAGGCCGGTCCGGGTGTACCGGAAGAACAGGAACAGCGCGGCGATGAGCACGGCGGTGGTGACGACCATCGCCACGTGCCGCTGCTCGACCTGGACGCCGCCGGGCAGCTTCCACACCTTCAGGCCCCACGGGTCGCCGACCTGCCGCACGTCCAGGCCGATGGCGGCGTTGACGACGACCCTGACGGCGATGTCGATGCCGAGGGTGATGATCGCGACGGTGAACACCGGCCGGCCGATCATCGGGCGGACCGCGAGCCGTTCGACGCCGAGGGCGACGCCACCGGTGAGCACGGCGGCCGCGGCCAGGCCGAGGAAGAAGCCGAGCGGCCCGACCAGGTAGGTGGTCAGGACCGCACCGGCCAGCATGAACGCCGGCTGGGCGAACGAGATCACCCGGGTCGCCTTGTAGATGATCACGAAGCCGAGGCCCAGCAGCGCGTAGACGCTGCCGGTGCCGACGCCGCGCAGGACGCTCTCAAGGAAGTCCTTCACACCCTGCTCCCGTACATGTCGTCGACGAGCGACTCGAAGGCCGACGCCACGGCGCCGCGGCGGACCTTCTGCGTCGCGGTCAGCTCGCCGTCGGTGTGGTCGAGTTCCTTGGGCAGCATCCGGAACGTCTTGATCTGCTCGACCGGGTTGTGCCCGGCGTTGACCGCGTCGACGACGCCCTGGATCAGGGCCACGACCTCGGGCTTGCCGGACAGGTCGCGGTAGGTGGTGTAGGGGATGCCGCGCCGCTGCGCCCACTCCCCTACGGTGTCGAGCTCGATGCCGATGAGTGCGGTCAGGTACGCGCGCCGGTCGCCGATGACGATCGCCTCCTTGACGAACGGTGAGGCCTTCAACGCGTTCTCGATCTCGCTCGGGGCGACGTTCTTGCCACCGGCCGTGATGATGATGTCCTTCGATCGATCGGTGATCTTCAGGTGGGTACCGTCGAGCAGCACGCCGACGTCGCCGGTGCGCAGCCAGCCGTCCGGCGTCATCGCCTCGGCGGTCGCCGCCGGGTTGCGGAAGTAGCCGGCGAACGTGCCCGGGTGCCGGGTCTGGATCTCCCCGTCGTCGGCGATGCGGATCTCCACCCCGTCGTGCGCCTCGCCGACCGTGCCGAGCCGGACCCGGCCGGGCCGGTTGGCGGTGCTGATCGCGGTGTTCTCGGTCATGCCGTAGACCTCGTACATCGGCACCCCGATGCCCATGAAGAACCGCAGCACGTCGGGCGCGATCGGGGCGGCGCCGCTGGCGGCGTAGCGGACCCGGCGCACCCCGATGCGCTCCTTCAGCGCCCGGTAGCACAGCAGCCAGCCGGCGGCGTAGAGCAGGCGGCTGCCCGCGGTGTGCCGGCCGCCGTTGGCCTCCAGGGTGGCGCCGATTCGGTCGGCGACCCGCAGCCACAGCCGGGCGTTGGACCGCTTGAGCAGCGACGCCCCGGCGAGCCGGACGGTGACCCCGGCCATCATCTTCTCCCAGATGCGGGGCACCCCGAACAGGATCGTCGGCTGCACCTCGCGCAGGTCGGCCTGCACGGTCGCGATCGACTCGCCGAAGTGGACGGTGACGCCCGCCGCGGCGTTGAACCAGACGGTGAAGACCCGCTCCGCGACATGGCACAGCGGCAGGTACGACAGCGTCAGGTCCCGCGGGCCCGGCGCCGGGTCGGCGAAGCCGCCGCCCTCGACCAGCACCCGGATCGCGAAGTCCACGTTGGCCACGGTGAGCATCGCGCCCTTGGGCCGCCCGGTGGTGCCCGACGTGTAGATGAGCGTGGCCACGTCGTCGTCCTGCGACGCCAGCTCGACCGGGCCGTCGTCCTCGTGCGAGGCGAGCAGGTCGCTCCAGGCGACGAGCTTCGGGTGCTGGTACCGGCCGCGGATGCCCCGCGGCTCGAGGTAGACGATCCACTCCAGTTCGGGGCAGTCGTCCAGCACGGCGAGGGCCTTGTCGACCTGCTCCTGGTCCTCGGCGAAGAGGATCCGGGCGCCGGAGTCGGCCAGCACGTGCCGGACCTCGTCGGGCGGGTTCGTCGGGTACAGCCCGACGGTGGCCGCCCGGACCGCGACCGTCGCCACGTCGACGAACAGCCACTCGGACCGGTTCTCCGACTGGATCGCGACCCGGTCGCCGGGCCGGACGCCGAGCGACCTGAGCGCCCGGGCGACCGTCTCCGCGGTGCGCCAGTAGTCGCGCCAGGTGATCTCGCGCCAGATGCCGCGGTGCTTCTCCCGCATCGCGACGGCGTCGGGCGTCCGCTCGGCGTGCTGCCTGACCAGCTCTGCGATGGTCATGCCCGCTCCACCTCCCCCAGGTAGGCGCGCAGGACGTCGGGGTTGTGCTGCACCTCGGCGGGCGTGCCGGTGGCCACCGGCACGCCGAAGTCCACGACCATGACCCGGTCGGCGAGGTCCATCACGAGCCCCATGTCGTGCTCGACGAGGATCATCGGGATGCCCAGCTCCTCCCGGACGTCGAGGATGAAGCGGGCCATGTCCTCGGTCTCCTCCAGGTTCATCCCGGCGACCGGCTCGTCCAGCAGCAGCAGCTTGGGCTCCATCGCCAGGGCGCGGCCGAGCTCGACGCGTTTCTGCACGCCGTACGGCAGCAGCCCGACCGGCAGCCGGCGCCACTGCGCGAGCTCGAGGAAGTCGACGATGTCCTCGACCACGGCGCGGTTGGCGACCTCCTCCCGCCTGGCCCGGCCGAGCCACGCGATGGCGGCGAGGGTGCCGTACCGGATGTGGTGGTGCCGGCCGAGCATGAGGTTCTCCAGCACGGTCAGGTGCTGGAACAGCTCGACGTTCTGGAAGGTGCGGGCCACCCCCAGCTTGGCCACCTTGTCCGGGCGCAGACCGGTGAGGTCGGCGCCGTCAAGGGTCACCCGGCCCTGCTGTGGCCGGTACACACCGGAGATCACATTGAAGATCGACGTCTTCCCGGCCCCGTTGGGCCCGATGACGGCGAAGAGCTCGTCCTTGGCGACGGTGAACGAAACACCGTCGATGGCTTTGACGCCGGCGAAGCTGAGCCGGACGTCTTCGAAACGCAGCACGGCGACTCCCGAAGGGGTTGTTGCGGCTCTATGACAGCCAGCGTTTGCGACGCTTGTAGTGCTTCACGTCGCGGAAGGACCGCTCGGCCCGTCCCAGGTAGAACTCGCGGATGTCGTCGTCGGCGAGCAGTTCGGCGGCGGGTTTGTCGAGCACGACCTTGCCCGTCTCCAGCACGTATCCGTGCTCGGCGATGGACAGCGCCATGGTCGCGTTCTGCTCGACCAGCAGCACGCCGGTGCCGGCCCGGTTGATCTGCACGATCAGGTCGCGGACCTGCTCGACCAGGCGCGGCGCGAGGCCGAGGCTGGGCTCGTCGAGCAGCAGGTACGCCGGGTCGGACATGAGCGCCCGCCCCATCGCCAGCATCTGCTGCTCGCCGCCGGAGAGGTATCCGGCGATGCTGCCGCGGCGCTGGGCGAGGACGGGGAAGAGGGTGTACATGCGGTCCATGGCCTCCGCCCGGCCCTTCGGGCGGGTGTGGGCGCCGAGCCGCAGGTTCTCCTCGACGGTCAGCTCGGCGAACGTTCTTCGTCCCTCCATCACCTGCGACACACCGCGGCGGACCACGGCGGCCGGCCTGAGCCGGTGGATGGGGCGGTCGTCGAGCGTGACCGCACCCTTGGTGACGGCGCCGTCATGGACGCCGAGCAGGCCCGACAGGGCCCGCAGCAGGGTGGTCTTGCCCGCACCGTTCGCGCCGAGCAGCGCGACGATGCGACCGGGTGGCACCTGCAGGCTGACGCCGCGAAGTACCAGCATCACGTCGTCGTAGACGACCTCGAGGTTCTGGACACGCAACACGGGGTGACGCTCCTCCGGGGGTGTTCGGAGTGGGCGAACTATGTGCATCGACGGTGAATAAAGTTACGTGTATTTAACCGGGTCTCAGAGCAGAATCAAGCCCCAAATGTGTGTCCGTCAACACCATCTTCTGTGTTGCATCACCGTCCGATGTGGACCGACGACCCGCCGTGATTCGGACTTTTGGGGTAATAGATATAGAAGAACGCGGGCGGGTTTCGCTTCGCTGGTGATCACGTTAAGTTATGTCCTGGCCTGCACGGCAGTCCGTCGCCCACCCCGGGCGGCGCCGGGCAAGCGCCGCCGAATCGAGCGCCGCTCTGGCGCTGTCGAGCCGGGGACCCAGGGTCCTTGGGGTGAATCCGCGAAGCGCGGTAGGGCGCACTCTTCCCGCCCGAACCCGTCAGCTAACCCGGTAGGCGGTCAGTGAAGAAGGGTCATCCCTTGTCCGCTGGACACCGCGCCAAGCGGTCCTTGCTGCGCTCCCTGGTCATCGGGGCCGTCGCGCTGGCCGTCGTGGCGCCTGCGAGCGTCGCCAAGGCCGATCCCACCCTCGCCGAGATCGAGGCCCAGCTGGAGAAGATGGGCGACGAGTTCGAAGCTACGGTCGAGGCTTACAACAAGGTCAACGAAGATCTCGCCATCGCTCAGGCGGCCAACGTCGATCTGCAGAAGAAGCTGCAGCCGTTCGCCGACAGTGCCGCCGCCGCCGGCGCCAACGTGGACGTCCTGGCGGTGGCCGCGTTCAAGACCTCGGGCAAGCTCGGCACCCTCTCGGTCATCTTCGGCGCGCGGTCCTCCGATTCACTGATGGACCAGATCACCACCCTGCAGCAGATCAACAAGCATCAGCAGGCGGAGATCGGGGCCTTCCAGGAGGCGAAGGTCAAACTCGCCGAGGAGCAGCAGAAGATCAACGACACGCTCGCCGCCGAGAACGCGAAGAAGGCCGAGCTGGAGACCAAGAAGAAGAAGATCGAGGGCGACGTCAAGAAGCTCGAGGATCTCAAGCGCCGGGCCACCGCCGCCGGTAGCACCAAGACCTCGGGTTCGGCGAAGCCGGCTGGTCCGCCGCCAGCGGTGTCGGGCGTGGCCGGCAAGGCGGTCACCTTCGCCTGGAACCAGATCGGCAAGCCCTACAAGTGGGGAGCGTCAGGACCCGGCAGCTATGACTGCTCCGGCCTTACGTGGGCGTCGTGGAAGAACGCCAGCGGCAGAACCCTGCCCAGGACCGCCCAAGGTCAGTACAACGGGCTGCCACATGTTGCACGGGCCGACGCCGCCCCCGGTGACCTGGTCTTCTTCGGCTCCTCAACCAGCAACATCACCCACGTCGGTCTCTACATCGGCAACAACCAGATGATCCACGCTCCGACGACCGGCAGGACCGTGGAGATCCAGTCCCTCGCCTCGCGCACGAACATCCGGGGCTTCGGCCGGGTCAGCTGACCCTCCAGGAGGCCATGCCCGGCAAGATGGGGCATGGCCTCCTGGGATCCCGAGCAGTACGCCCGCTTCGCCGACGAGCGGTCCCGCCCCTTCCACGAGCTCGTCGCGCGCATCCCGACCACCACCCCGGTCGCCGTCGTCGACCTCGGCTGCGGGCCCGGCACGCTGACCGCGACCCTCGCCGCCCGGTACCCGGACGCGGCCGTGCTCGGCATCGACGCCTCGCCGCAGATGCTCGCCGCGGCGGCACCCCTGGCCACGCCGCAGCTGTCGTTCCAGCTCGGTGACATCGCCGGGTGGCGGCCGCAGCGCGGCTCGGTCGACGTCATCGTCGCCAACGCCTCGCTGCAGTGGGTGCCCGACCACGCCGCGCTGCTGCCGGTCCTCGCCGCGGCCCTCGACGACGGCGGCACCCTCGCCTTCCAGGTGCCGACCGGCGGCCCGGTCCTCGACGCCACGGTGCTCGACCGGGCGGGGCTCGACCCGGCCCTGCCCGGCCCGCGCGGCGCGTCGCCCGTGCGGGAGCCGGCCTGGTACGTGCGCACCCTCGCCGGGCTCGGCCTGGCCGTGGACGCGTGGGAGACGACGTACCTCCACGTCCTGCCGGGCGACGACCCGGTACTGGAGTGGTTCAGCGGCACCGGGCTGCGGCCGTACTTCGACGCGCTGTCCGGCGCCGAGCTCGACGACTTCCGCGCCCGGGTCGCGGCGCACCTGCGCGAGCACTACCCCCGCGAGCCGTTCGGCACGATCCTGCCGTTCCCGCGGCTGTTCGTGGTGGCGCACCGGCCCTGATCATGGGCGGTTCCTGATCATGGGCGGTCCGCACCGCCCCGACTGACACGACAGCCCCCGACCCGGGAGGGTCAGGGGCTGTGGGTCGTCGGTCGAGGTGGTTATGCGGCCTGCAGGCCCTCGGCGCGGGCCAGCTCGCGGAGCCGGCCGAGGGCCTGGATCTCCAGCTGGCGGATGCGCTCGCGGGACAGAGAGAACCGGCTCGCGACCTCGGTCAGCGAGTGCTCGCGACCGTCCTCCAGACCGTACCGGGCGCGCATGATGCCCGCCGACCGGTCGTCGAGGTGGTTGAGCAGGCCCTCGATGCGCTGGCGCTCCAGGGCGGCGAGGACCACGTCCTCCGGCGACGGCGCGTCGGAGTCGGAGACCAGGTCGCCGAGGCTGGTGTCACCGTCGTCGCCGACAGGGGTGTCGAGCGAGACCGTGTCCTGGGACCAGCGCTTGAGCTCGTGGACGCGCTCGACGGGGACGCCGAGGGCGGTGGCGAGCTGCTCGGGCTCGGGATCGTTGCCGAGCTCACGGGTGAGCTGACGCGCGACGTTGCGCATCCGGTTGACGTCTTCGACGAGGTGGACCGGCAGCCGGACGGTGCGCTCCTGCTGCGCGATCGCCCGGCTGATCGCCTGGCGGATCCACCATGTCGCATATGTCGAGAATTTGTAGCCGCGCACGTAGTCGAACTTCTCGACGGCACGGACCAGGCCGGTGTTGCCCTCCTGGATCAGGTCGAGCATCGGCATGCCGGACCGCACGTAGCGTCGCGCGATCGAGACGACGAGGCGCAGGTTGGCCCGGATGAACCGGTCCTTCGCGCGCTCACCATCGTCGACGAGGCGCTGCAGCTCGGCGGCGCTCACGCCGTCGGGCAGCTCGCCCTCGTCCAGCAGGTGCTCCGCATAGAGACCGGCCTCGACCGCCTTGGAAAGCTCGACCTCAGAAGCGGCGTCGAGCAGCGGCGTGCGGGAGATCTCATGCAGGTAGACACCAACCAGGTCGCGCTCTTCGGCACCTGTATCGGGTCGCATCTCCACTTTCACGTTCTCCACCTTCGGGCCCCTCCCCGTCCATCCTTCGCCTTCCCCGTTTCACCCTGCTAAAACGGGTGCCCCCCGGGTATGCCCCCTACACAACGGCCACGTGCCCTGCCGAATTCCACCCTCGCGGGCGATTCCGGTGACGACCCGTGAGAGTTGCACCACTTACCTAGACGACTCGGGAGCAGCTCCGGTTCGCTTCGGTTCCAACAAGTGATACGTGGTATTCCTGCCCGTCAGACGCCTAAACTCGCTGTGAGTTCCCTGGGAACGGCACTGACTGGGACCGGGGTCACGGATGTTCATCGGCAAGCGTCGGCCGGATGACAGGCAAATGCGCAGGTATCCGTAGAAATCGACGCGTGCCGCCGTCTGTCGAAATGCTGACGTGCTCGTCACACTCCCGCCTACCGTGCGTGCCATTCCCGCAACAGGGCGACTTCTTCCTCTTCGGTGAGACCAGTCATGTGGCGTATGTCACTGAATGCGGCGAGGGTGTCAGCCGCCGTTTCCGGCAGGGGCCGGGGGCGAAGTCCGGCGGACAGGGCCGCAGTGGTGTCCCGGGTGAGGAACCCGGCGTATTCGGGCAGCGGCAGCCACAACGGCAGTGACCGGGGACCGGACCAGGGCCGCACGTCGTGGGCGACGAGGAAGTCCTGCGGCACCCAGGTGAGGGTGCCGTCGCCGCCGAACCCGGCGTGGAACTCCCGGCGGGTCATCGGGGCGCAGATGCCGTCGAAGACCCCGGTCAGGCCCTCCTCGGCGGCGCGCACCGTCCAGTCGGCCAGGTCGCGGACGTCCACGTACTGCACCCGGTCACCGGGGTCACCCGGAGTGAGGATCTCGCCGCCGCGGGCGTGCCGGGCGACCCAGTAGTCGAACCGGCCGGTGGGGTCCTCGGGCCCGACGATGAGCCCGGCCCGGTTGACGAAGACGTCGGGGAACGCCTCCTGGACGAGCTGCTCGCACGTGACCTTGCAGCGGCCGTACTCCTCGGCGCCGGCGGCCGGGTCGTCGAATTCCGGCGGGGCGGGCGGGAGCAGCGGTGCGGTGGCGGCGGTCTGGCCGGGGGTCGCGGCGTCGGCGTACACGGAGCAGCTGGACACGAACGTGCAGTGCCCGACCCGGCCGGCGAGCTCGGCGACCATGTGCCGGACGTGGCTCGGCGTGCGGGCGACGTCCACGACCGCGTCGAACGTGCCCTCGACGTTGCCCAGGCCGCCGGGCTGCGACCGGTCGACGGTCACGAACCGGGCGCCGTCGACGGGGTCGCCGGACGTGCCGCGGGCCGCGCAGGTGACGTCGTGGCCGGCGGCGAGGGCCTGCCGGGCGATGGCCCGGCCGAGGAACACCGTGCCGCCGAGTACAAGGATTCTCATCCGGCGATCCTTCGCCCCCGGTGCGCCCGCCGGCTGCCCTGTTCGCTCTGAGCGCGACACCCGGGCCACCGGCCGGGGCGGCGGCGCCGGCGGGTCTGGCGCCCCGCGAAGGCGCGGACCCGGCGGGTCTGGTGCCCCGCGAAGGCGTGCACGCGGCGGGTCTTGTGCCCCGCCGAAGGCGCGGACGCGGCGCGGCGGGTCAGGCGCGGTGCGACGGCGGCGGGCGGTGCGGGCGGGTCTTGTGCATCACGAGGGCGAAGAGCGCGACCGCCGCCATCACCGTCGCCACGACGGCGAGCCACAGCGACCACCGGTGCCCGCTCGGCGAGCCCGGCACCGCGTTGTGCACCGTGGACGGCTGGGCGGCCACGGCCGGCATGGACGAGTCCGGGGCGTAGGCATACACGCGCAGGTAGTCGACCTGGAACTCGGCGGGCAGCGCCGTCGACGAGCCCGGGGTGCCCGACCCGCCGACGGTGACCGCGAAGCCGAACCAGCGCTGCTCGGTGGACACGCCCGGGTCGGCGGAGCGCTCCTTGCCGTCGACGAGGACGCGGAACCCCGTGGGCGCCCACTCGATGGTGTACGCGTGCCAGTCGCTGAACGGGCCCGGCAGCGTGCGCACGGAGGTCCCGGTGCCGGTGCCGTTGCGCATCAGCGCCTTCTCCTCGCCGGGCTGGGCCGTGATCTCCAGCTGCGAGGCGTTCTGCCCGGACGGCTCCTCCACCGGGCGCAGCATGGCGATCGAGGAGATCCCGGCGCCGACGGGCACCCGGGCGCGGAACTCGTAGCGCCCGAACTGCTGGGCGGCGCCGAGGCAGCGCAGCTCGCCGGTGACGAACGGCCTGCCCCCGTAGTTGCGGCGGTGCAGGGCCAGGTGCAGCCGGCCGCCGGAGACGGTGACCGCCTCGGGCCGGAAGTAGCTCGCCCCGGCGCCCGAGGCACCGGAGGCGCCGTCCGCCGCGCCGTCGTAGGCGGCGCAGCCCTGCGGCAGGGTGCCGGGGTCGTCGAAGGACTCGGAGAACACCGGCGTCCAGTCGCCCGGATCGACGGCCAGGACCTGCGCGGGCGACACCCAGACCGCGGATGCGGCAGTGACCAGGACGGTCGCGACTCGCCTCAGCATGGTGTCAGCCCCCCTTTTCGAAAAACCTACCGGATACCTTGCGTCCGCACAGCATCGCTCAGCGTCGACGATCGTGCGCAGCCGGCGACCCGGTCGGTCATCTGTCCGCCATCGATGCCCGCAGGACCCTCGCATTCACCCGCATGCCATCTGTCGGCCTCCGGCAGACGCTCGTGCCGGATCGACCGCTACGGAAAGATGACCGCCGACGCATGTCTTCCTGAAGGAGAGACCATGGCCCAGCCCCGCGCCCGCGCCCGGCGGATCGCCCAGCACCTCGCGGTGCCGGCGCTCGCCGTCGCGGTTGTCGCCTTGCTGCCCTTAGCCAAGTCCGGCGCTCCTGAGCAGTCCGACCGTTGGACACCGCTAACGCCGGCGAACGTGTCGTTCACCCAGAAGACCGGGCCGACGACCTCCGCGCAGCTGCTCGGGTTCAACGACTTCCACGGCAACATCGACCCGCCGCTGGGCAGCGGCGGCCTCATCAACGGCACCCCGGCAGGCGGCGCCGAGTACCTCAGCACCTGGCTGACCAAGCTGCGCCAGGCGGCGAAGGCCGACGGCGTGCGCAACAGCGACACGGTCGTGGCCGGCGACAACATCGGCGCGACGCCGCTGGTCAGCGCCGCGTTCCACGACGAGCCGGCGATCGAGGTCCTCAACGCGATGGGCGTCGACCTCGCGTCGGTCGGCAACCACGAGTTCGACGAGGGCGTCGACGAGCTCAAGCGCATCCAGTTCGGCGGCTGCCACCCGGTGGACGGCTGCCAGGACGGCGACGGCTTCGCCGGCGCGAAGTTCCCGTACCTCGCGGCCAACGTGACCAGCAAGTCCACCAAGCTGCCGGTCCTGCTGCCGTTCACGATCAAGTTGTACGACGGCGTCCCGGTGGCGTACGTCGGCATGACCCTCGAGGGCACGCCGGGCATCGTCAACCCGGCCGGCATCAAGAACGTCGACTTCCGCGACGAGGTGCAGACGGCGAACCAGTACGCGACCGTCCTGGGCTGGCTCGGCATCAAGTCGATGGTGCTCGTCATCCACGAGGGTGGCCTGCAGAGCAGCCCGCCCGCGCCGCTGGACCCGTCCGGCTGCGCCAACTTCGCCGGCCCGATCACCGACATCGTCAAGGGCCTCAACCCCGCCTATGGCGTCGTCGTCTCCGGCCACACGCACCGCTTCTACACCTGCGAGCTGCCGAACTCCTCCGGCGCCAACTCGCTCGTGACGAGCGCCGGCACCGCCGGCACCCTGGTCACCGACATCCGGGTGACGCTGGACCGCAAGTCGCGCAAGTTCGTCGACGCGTCCGCGACGAACATCATCGTGGAGAACGGCGTGAAGAACGCCGACGGCACCTGGCAGCGGGACGCGGCGGGCAACTTCGTGCGCAACGCCGCGCTCGTCGACCCGAAGATCAAGGTCATCGCCGACAAGTACCGCGTGGCCGGCGCGCCGCTGGCGAACAAGGTCATCGGCAGCATCAGCGCCGACATCACCAACATCGCGCAGCCCAACGGCGAGTCGGCGCTCGGTGACGTGATCGCCGACGCGCAGCTCAAGTACACCGCGTCGGCCGGCGCGCAGATCGCGCTCATGAACCCGGGCGGCATCCGGCAGTCGCTGATCTACGCGAACTCCCCCGGCGGCGAGGCGCCCGGCCTGGTCACCTACGGCGAGGCCTTCACGGTCCAGCCGTTCAACAACCTGGTCGTGACGCAGTCGTTCACCGGCGCGCAGATCAAGGACGTGCTGGAGCAGCAGTTCGTCGGCTTCGGCGGGCAGACCACCCAGCGGATCCTGCAGCCGTCGGCGAGCCTGACCTACACGTACAGCGCGTCGGCCCCGGCCGGCTCGAAGGTCAGCAACATCGCGGTCAACGGCACGCCGATCGACCCCGCGGCCAGCTACCTGGTCACCACGAACGACTTCCTGGCCAACGGTGGCGACGGGTTCACCAACCTGTCGCTGGGCACCGGCCGGGTGTACGCGCCGGGCTTCGACGTCGACGCCCTCACCGCGTACCTGACGCCCGGTCCGGTCGCCCCGGGCCCGGCGAACCGGATCACCAGAATCGCCTGATCAATGTCGATGTGGGCGGGCAGTGGGTTTTCCTCCTGCCCGCCCACACGTATGCTCGCAGGCGCCCGAACACGAGCACAGTCAGCACGACCGAGGTCGAAAGGTGTTGATCGGTGGAGCGACCGAGCTGGGCACCCGCGGACGTGGATCTCGACCAGCCGAGCGTGGCCCGCGTCTATGACTACTACCTGGGCGGCTCGCACAACTTCGCCGCCGACCGGGCGTTCGCGGAGCAGATCCTCAAGGTCATGCCCGTCGTGGCGGCGCTGGCCCGCAGCAACCGCGCGTTCCTGCGCCGGGCCGTGACGACGCTCGCCGATCAGGGCGTGCGCCAGTTCCTGGACCTCGGCTCAGGCATCCCGACGGTGGGCAACGTGCACGAGCTCGTGCCCGACGGCAAGGTCGTCTACGTCGACCACGACCCGGTGGCGGTCGCGCACAGCCGCGCGATCCTCGCCGACGTGCCCGGCACCGCCGTGGTCGCCGCCGACCTGCGCTCCCCGGCCGAGGTGCTCGCCGCGCCGCAGGTGCGCGGGCTGCTGGACTTCACCCAGCCGATCGCGTTCCTGCTCGTCGCGGTGCTGCACTTCGTGCCCGACGAGCAGGACCCGGCCGGCATCGTGCGCGGCTACGCCGACGCCGGCGTGCCCGGCAGCCACGTCGTGCTGTCCCACGCCGGGCTCGACCGGCCGCTCACCCCCGCCGAGGACGCCGCCTGGGAGATGTACCGCCGCTCGCCCACCCCGCTGATCCTGCGCACCCGCGCGGAGGTGGCGAAGCTCCTCGGCGACCTGACCGTGCTGGAGCCCGGCGTCGTCGCGACCCACGACTGGCGGCCGGTCCCCGGCGCCGAGACCGCACCCGAAGGCGACGCGTTCGGCTGTGCCGCCGTCGCCCGCAAGGACTAGTGCACCCACTGATCATGACCGCCCTCAGCCCCACGCCGACGTCGTGGGACCGCCCGCACCGAGCCGCCGAGCGGCTCGCCCGCAGCTGGTCGCTGGCCATCGCCGGCACCAGCTACGTGTCGATGAACGGGCTGGAGGTGCAGGACTTCCTCACCGCCCTCGCCTCGCGGCTCATCCACGCGCTCACGGCCGAGACCTTCGACCCCGCCGACGTGCGCGAGGTCGGCTCCACGCTCGTCGCCGCGCACTTCACCGAGCCGACCACGCTGGAGCGCACCGTCGCGGTGCTCAGCGAGCAGTTCGCGAAGGCACCGATCAAGCGGGTCGCGGAGATCCAGGGCGCGCTCGCCGCCGGGTACGCCCAGGCGTTGCGCGACCGGGTCCTCGACGAGCAGGAGGAGATCCGCACCGCGGCGCTGTGGGCCCGCGCCCGCGCCGAGGAGAGCCGCCGGGTCAGCGAGGCGCGCTTCCGGGCCATCTTCGCCGGCGCCGCCATCGGCATGAGCGTCAGCACCGTCGACGGCCAGGTCATCGAGGTCAACCAGGCGCTGTGCGACATGCTCGGCTACTCCGCCGACGAACTGCGGCTGATGGCGTTCGAGGACTTCGTGCACCCGCAGGACCCGCCGGTCGCCGCCGGCATGTACGACGAGCTGCTGTCCGGCGGGCGGGACCAGTTCCGCATCGAGAAGCCGTACGCGCACAAGGACGGCCACCAGGTCTGGACCGACCTGGTCGCCTCGGTCATCCGCGACGAGGACGGCGAGCCGAAGTGGCTGGTCGCCATGTTCGAGGACATCACCGAGCGGTACCTGCTGCAGCTGCGCCTGCGGCACCAGGCGCTGCACGACCCGCTGACCCAGCTGCCGAACCGGACGATGTTCTTCGACCGGCTCGCGGAGCTGCTCACCGGCGCCGACGACGAGCCCGGCTCGCGCGTCGGCGTGTGCTACCTCGACGTCGACGGGTTCAAAGTCATCAACGACACCCTCGGTCACGACGTCGGCGACCAGCTGCTGCAGACCGTCGCCCGGCGGCTGGCCCGCTCGATCTCCGGCGAGGGCCAGCTGGTCGCCCGGATGGGCGGCGACGAGTTCGTGGTGCTCATCGAGCGCTCCGAGGGCACCGGCGATGTGGTCGCGGTCGCCGAGCGGGCGCTGGACACCGTCCGGGCGCCGGTCCACGTCGGCGGGCACGAGATCAGCATCTCGGCGAGCATCGGCGTGGTCGAGCAGCCGCTGCACGGCACCAGCACCGGCGAGCTGATGAAGGCCGCCGACACCACCCTGTACTGGGCGAAGGCCGACGGGCGCAACCGGCTCGCGCTCTTCGACGCCGAGCGGCACGCCCGCGAGGTGACCCGCTACGAGCTGTCGGCCAGCATGCCGGCCGCGCTCGAGCGGCGCGAGTTCTTCGTGGAGTACCAGCCACTGGTCCGCCTCAGCGACGCGGTCACCATCGGCGTGGAGGCCCTGGTGCGGTGGCGCCATCCGCGCTTCGGGGTGCTCGGCCCGGACGCGTTCATCGGCATGGCCGAGGAGACCGGGCTGATCGTGCCGCTGGGCCGGTGGGTGCTGCACGAGGCGTGCAAGCAGGCCGCGCAGTGGCACCGCGACCACGGCGACAAGGCGCCGTTCATGAGCGTCAACCTGGCGGTGCGGCAGATGCGCGACCGCACCATCGTCCGCGACGTCCAGGCGATCCTGGAGCAGACCGGGCTGGCGCCGCGGCGGCTGCAGCTGGAGCTGACCGAGAGCGCCGTCATGGGCAGCGGCGGCGAGCCCACGGAGGCGCTCAACGCCCTGACCGCGCTCGGGCCGCGGATCGCGATCGACGACTTCGGCACCGGGTACAGCAACTTCGCCTACCTGCGGCACCTGCCCGTGCACAGCCTGAAGCTGGCGGGCTCGTTCGTCGCCGGGCTGCGCCCGCCGGAGGGCGCCGACCCGGTCGACCAGAAGATCATCGCGGCCGTGATCGGCCTGGCGCACGCGCTCAACCTGCGGGTCACGGCCGAAGGCGTCGAGACGGCCGAACAGGCCGACCGGCTGCTCGCCCTCGGCTGCGACACCGCGCAGGGCTGGTACTACGCGAGCTCCGGCCCCGCGTCCTCGATCCGGTTCTAGCTCGCCGCGTACGGGTTGACGTCCTCGTTCATGTCGACCATCAGCTGCGACCACAGGTCCGCCTCGTGCCGGTCGGCGCCGATCAGGTCGTAGGACCCGTCGGTGAAGCCCGGATCGAACTGGAACTCGGGCAGGTCGGTCTCGTCGATGTACTGCGACTCGTCGCTGACGTCGCCGAAGCTCGGCTGCTCGTCGTGGAAGTCGCCGTCGACGCCGCTGATGTCGCTGACGTCGCCGTCCAGGGTGGCGGGCCCGCCCTCCTGGCCGCCGGCGTCGAACGTGTCGTGGTGCTCGTCGAACTGCTGGTCGGAGGAGAGCAGGTCAGCGCCACCGTCGTGGTCGACCTGGAGACCGTCCTCCATCTCCCAGTCGATGTCATAGTCGCTCATGGCCCGCTCCCGGCTCGTTGGTTACCAGGAAAACGGTAGGCCGCCGGGCCGTCCGGCTGATCCCCGAAACGTGCCATGACCGATTTCCGGGGCGCTCAGGCCGCGGTCAGCGGGTGCGGCGGTCCAGCCAGCCGTCGCCGTTGAGGTCCTCGTACCGCTGATCCATCACCCCGTCGTGGTTCGTGTCGAGCTCGGAGGAGTTGATCAGGCCGTCACGGTCCGTGTCGTGCCCGATGAACTCGGCCCGGCCGTCACCGTCGGTGTCCACCACGATGTCGACGCCGCCGTCGGCCCGGTTCACGTACGTGTGCTGGTCCCACCGGCCGTCGCCGTCCCAGTCGACCCGGGTGTGGTACCCGTCGGTCGGCGCCTGCCCGGCACCGTTGGGCACGCCGTCGCGCAACGCGCCGGCGAGGCCGCCGGTGACGCCGTGGTGACCGCCCTCAGCGCCGGGCGGCGGCGGGACCGGGGCGCCCCCGCGGGCCGCCTGGAGACCGTCGAGGGCGCCACCGATGCCGTGCCGGCCGCTGCCCGCGCCGCCGCCGGCCGCCCCGGACCCGGCCTCGCCGATGCCGTCGCTGGAGCCGATGCCGGCGCTGCTGGAGCGGTACACGGTGCTCTGGCTGCTGGAGTGGACCTCCGTCACGTGGCCGGCGACACCGTGACCCGCGTGCGGGTCGGCCTCGGCGAGCCCGGAGCTGCCGCCTGCCTGCTGGTCGGGGGCCTCGGCGAGCCCCGCGCTGCCCTGAGGGCCGTACCCGGCGGAGGCGTACACCCGCGGCCCGTCCGATGCCTCGCTGAGCCCGGAGCCCGCCTGCTGGTCCGGAGCCTCGGCGAGCCCGGCGCCGCCGAACCCGCCGGCGGACGCGCCACCGGGCCCGGCGTGCGCCTCGACGCCACCGGCGGAGGCGTGCGCCTCGGCGCCACCGGCCGAGGCGTGCGCACCGTGCTGGACGGCGCTGTGGAGGTGCCCGGCGAGGCCGCCGTGCTGCTCGTCGGGGCCGGCGGCGTGCCGGCCGCCGGACTGCTCCAGCGCGCCCAGCCCCCGGGCCACGCTCTGCCCCGCGCCGCCGCCCTGGGAGCCGGCAGCGGCGTGCCCGCCCGTGCCGTGCCCGGCGCCGGCCAGGCCGCCCTGGCCGTGGCCGTGGACGACGTCGCCGATGCCCGATCCGATCGAGGAGAACAGGCCGAACATGCTGGCCTTGCTCGTGCGCTGCTCAACCCGGGACTGCCCGGTATCCCCGCCGCCGACCTGCGCCTGGAGCAACTCCAGCTCGTCGGCGCTGAGGTGGTACCCGGCGAGCGCGCCCGCCGGGTCGGCGGCCAGGCGGGCTTGGAAGCCGGGGTCGGTCAGCAGTCGCTCGAGTACGTCGTCGAAGTCGCTCATCGGAAACAGTCCCCCCAGGTTGGTGTCGATCAGTCGAGCTCGGGCATCGGCACGGGCTGTGGCCGGGGCCGGCAGGTGCCGCACTGCACCGCGTCCTCCACGACGAGGCCCTCGGCCCGCCCGCGGCTCTGCGAGCGGTGCACCTCCAGCAGGTACGGGCCGAACTTCGCGTGGTCCTCACACAGCCCACGCGCGCAGAACCGGCACGACCCCCGCGCCGCCTTGGCGCAGAACCAACAAAGCACGTTTTCTCCTACTAATTGATGATGTAGCAGCTGTCGACCTTGACGGACGCGGCGTTGACCGTCGCGGTCTTGCCGGTCGCGTCGGTGGCCGTCACCTTGACAGTCAGCGTCCCGCCGTTCGCCGAGCCGCTGCCGTAAGAGACCGGGCCGATAGAGCCAGACCACACGGTGCCATTGGTCTTCAGCGCGGAGGAGCCGCTGCCGAAGCCCGTCCACGAGACGGTGACGCCCTTGACCGGGCCGCTGTCGTCGGTCACGGTCACGGCGATGGTCGCCGTTCTCGCCGCGTCGGTGCAGATGTTGTTGTTGCTGAAGACCTGCGCGAGCGGGCCGGTGGATTGTCGGGTCACCGTGATCCGGGGTGGGTTGTTCGGCGGGGGCGGTGACGTGGTGGGCGGCGCGGTCGTCGTGGTGCCCCGCGTGGGCGTCGGGGTCCTGGTCCGCGTCGGGGTCGGCCCGGCGGTCGCCGACGGCGAGGCGCTGTCCGACGGGGACGGCGAGGCGGACGGGGACTCCGACGGCAGGTCCGAGGGCGACGGCGACATCGTCGGGGTGCCACCGGGCTTCGGCAGCGCGATGCCGTCGCCGCAGGTCAGGTCGGCCGACGGGTCGACCGTGACGGCCGAGCCGCCCTGGGTGACGATGCCCGAGCCGACCTCCGGCGCGGTGCTGCCGGCCGACAGGGCGTACCGGGCCCGGCCGTCGTTGCCGACGGGGTCGCCGGCGCCGGTGACGGTGAGCTTCAGCGGCTCGAACGCCGTGGTGGTGCTCGTCGTGTCGACCAGGGTGCGGCCGGAGCGCAGCGTGAACGCGCCGGTGGGCTGGATCGGCCGGCGGTCGACCGAGCTGACCAGCTCGCCGACATCCAGGCGGGCGCCGTCGCACAGGACCGTGACGCTGCCGCCGCGGAAGGTCATCGTGGCCGTCGAGCGGTTGCCGATGGTGACGGTGTCGCCCTGCTCGACGTACAGCTTGCCGTCGCGGCGCAGCGTGCGGTCCTGGCCGTCGATGGTGACGGTGGCCTGCCCCCGGGTCACGGTGACCAGGGCGCGGTCGGTCGGCATCTCGGCCCACACCGGCGCGGAGAACAGGTTGCTGCCGGTCAGGAACAGCGCGAAGAGCAGCAGCAGCACCAGCAGCCACCACAGTTTGCGTTCGAAGCGCTTGTCGACGGCGTCGTCGGACTTGCCGTACACGCCGGGCGGCGCCGCGAGCGGCGGGTACGCGGCCGGCGGGTGGGCGCCCGAGGACGGCGCGCGGCCGCCGGCGACCGCGCCGGACCGCGCGGGACCGCCGATGAGCAGCGGCAGGCCGGCGACGGCGGGTAGCACCCAGACCCGGGCGGCGGAGCGGGCGGTGGCGACCTGGCCGGGCGCGCCGTCGCCGTACGGGCCGATCATCGCGCCGCGGCCCAGCTGCACGCGCTCGGGCAGCGCCAGCGTGCCGGAGGCGACCACGATCGCGTCGGTGCCGCTGCTCAGGTGCACCGCCTGGCCCGGCATCAGCTGCGCCGGCTGGGCGCGGGTCATGAGCCCGAGCCGGTCCTCCGGGCCGAGCCCGGCCAGCGCCGGCGCCTCCGCCAGCAGCTCCTCCAGCTCGGCCCACTCCACCGGCGGCGGGCCGGGCAGCGGGCCGACGGCGGCGGCGACCGTCGAGGGCGGGATCGCGAGCAGGGTCGTGCCGGCGGTCAGCCAGCCGAGCGCGGCCGGCGCGCCGGTGAGCGCGTTGGCGAGGCCGACGACGCCGCCCTTGCCGACCCGCTCCCGCACGGTGCCGGTCGGGTCGCCGGGGCGGCGCGCCTCCAGGGCGCCGTCGACGACGACGTACACCGACGGCTGCGCGGCGCCGGCGAAGACCAGCTGCTCGCCCGTGCGCGGGTGCACCCAGCGGGCCTGCTCGGCGAGCTTGGCGAGGGCGGCCGGCGGCAGGTCGGCGAGGCTGGAGCCGCGCAGGGCGGCGAGGCGGCGCGGCTCGTCACGGGACAGCTTGCGCTCCCCGAGCCGGTCGCGCAGCCGGCGGCCGCGCCGGCGCAGCCACGAGAACAGCAGGTAGACCAGCGGGGCAAGCAGCCCGGCGACGATGACCGCCAGCAGCGCCCGGGCCAGCCAGCCGGCGTTCCACAGGCCGGTGACGACGCCCGCGACCCGGTCGGTGTAGATGCGGTAGATCAGGTTGACGGCGATGGCGAGCCAGACGACGGCGAGCATCCCGTACAGGGCGACGAGGCGGCCCTCCCGGTCCAGCTCGCCGAAGCGCGGCGGGCGCCGGCGCAGACGGGCGAGCACCCAGGCCAGGCCGCGGGCCCGCAGGTTGGGCACCTCCAGCCAGTCCATGAGCAGGTAGTAGCCGTCCAGCGCCATGAACGGGTTCAGGTTGAACAGCGCGTTGAGGTACCACGCGAACGCCAGCTTGAACGTCCACGGCTGCAGCTCCGGGTAGAACAGCCCGACGAGCTGGCAGGCGCCGGCGAGCACCAGGCCGGTGGCGGGGCCCGCCACGGTGGTGACGATCCGGGCGCGCCGGCCGGCCATCCACACGTCGGTGGTGTCCACGAAGACCGACGGGATCCCGAAGTACACCAGGAAACCGGCGACCGGAACCTTACGGCCGGCGTGTTTGGCGCCCAGCGCGTGGCCGAGCTCATGGCAGGCGAGCGCGACGACGTTGAGGCCGAGCAGCACCAGGGCGCCGGTGAAGTAGGAGTCCTGCGTCAGGAACACCGACTGGTCGGCGCGGAACCAGTTGAAGACGAACACGCCGAGCCCGGCCAGGGCCACCAGCCCCGCGAGCACGGCGACGACCCGGGTGAAGAACAGCCGCCCGCCGGCCTTGTACAGGAACGTGACGACGGGGTCGATGCGGGCGATGACGACCCGGCGGCCCTGCGCGGTGGCGAGCAGCGCCTTACCCAGCCGGATCGGCCACGGCCTCCGGTGCACGCGGTGCAGCCGGTGGAACGCGTCGACGGGCAGCTCGTCGAGCATGCGGTTGCCGGCGAGGTCGGCCACGACCCGGGTGACCTGGTCGGGCGCGAGCCGGCCGGAGATGCGGGCGAAGTCGGCGACGAGCCGGGCGACGGTGCGGCTGCCGTCCATCAGCTGCGCCAGGCTCCACTCGTCGGGCGTGAGCCGCAGATAGCAGGCCTCGCCGCGGTCGGGCGAGCGAACCATGACGTAGTCGATGCCCCGGGCGGAGGTCAGCGTGACGGCCTCGACCTCGGCGCGCAGCACCGGACGGGCCCGGGCGGGGTTGAGCCGGTCGGTGACGGCCTGCCACAGACCTTGGTCAGCGGGGCCCAGCGGGACTCCCGGGGCGCGCCCGGCGAGGGCCTCCCAGACACTGATGTGCGTCTCGATGACGGCCACGATCGCTCCTGATAGGGGCCACTGTTCCGGCAGGCAGCGTACGGCCCAGCCGCTACCGCGGAAAGGTTCCGTCCCGAACGTGACAGCTCTTCGGCGAAGATGGCACCGTGTACATCCTCGCCATCGACCAGGGCACGACCTCCTCCCGTGCGATCGTGTTCGACGCCGACGGCGCCATCGTGGCGCTTGACCAGCGCGAACACCACCAGAGTTTCCCCCGCCCCGGCTGGGTCGAGCACGACCCCGTCGAGATCTGGCACCAGGTCCAGGCCGTGTCGACCCGCGCGCTGGACCAGGCGGGCCTCTCCCGCGCCGACGTCGCCGCGATCGGCATCACCAATCAGCGCGAGACCACGATCCTGTGGGACGCCCAGACCGGCGAGCCGGTGCACCCGGCCATCGTCTGGCAGGACACCCGCACCGACACCCTCATCCGCTCCCTCGCCGGCGACGCCGGCCCCGACCGGTTCCGCGAACGCTGCGGGCTGCCGCTGGCGACCTACTTCGCCGCCCCGAAGGTCGTCTGGCTGCTGGACAACGTGCCGGGCCTGCGCGCCCGCGCCGAGGCCGGCGAGATCCACTTCGGCACCGTCGACACCTGGCTCATCGAGAAGCTCACCGGCCGGCACGTCACCGACGTCACCAACGCCAGCCGCACCATGCTCATGAACCTCGCCACCCTCGACTGGGACGACGAGCTGCTGTCCGCGTTCGGCATCCCCCGGGCCATGCTCCCCGAGATCGGGCCCTCTTCGCACGTGTACGGCGAAGCCACCACCATGCTGCACGGGGTACCGGTGGCCAGCGCCCTCGGCGACCAGCAGGCCGCGCTGTTCGGCCAGGCGTGCTTCGCCCCGGGCGAGGCGAAGTGCACCTACGGCACCGGCTCGTTCCTGCTGCTCAACACCGGGCACCAGCCGGTGCCGAGCACCCGCGGCCTGCTGACGACCGTCGGCTACCGCATCGGTGACGCGCCGCCGGTGTACGCGCTGGAGGGCTCCATCGCGATCACCGGCTCGCTCGTGCAGTGGCTGCGCGACAACCTGGGGCTGATCCGCTCAGCGCCGGAGATCAACGAGCTGGCCGCCACCGTCACCGACAACGGCGGCTGTTACATCGTGCCGGCCTTCTCCGGCCTGTTCGCCCCGCACTGGCGCCCCGACGCGCGCGGCGTCGTGACCGGGCTCACCGGGTACGTCACCAAGGGCCACATCGCCAGGGCCGCCCTGGAGGCCACCGCCTGGCAGGTCAAGGACGTCGTGGACGCCATGATGGCCGAGTCCGCCGTCCCGCTGGAGACCCTGAAGGTCGACGGCGGGATGACGGCGAGTGACCTGCTCATGGCGTTTCAGGCCGATGTACTGGACGTGCCGGTGGTCCGTCCGACCGTGGCGGAGACGACGGCGCTGGGCGCGGCGTACGCGGCCGGGCTCGCCGTCGGCTTCTGGCCGGACACCGAGACGCTGCGGGAGAAGTGGCGCGCCGACCGGCAGTGGTCGCCGTCCATGTCGGCGGAGGCCCGCGACCGCGGGCACGCCTTGTGGCTGAAGGCGGTCGAGCGGTCCTTCGGCTGGGCCTGAACGCCAGAGATCCGGTGGGCGCCCCGCCAGGCGCACCACCGGATCTCTGTTTTCTGGAGGGGAAACCAGTCTCTTCCGGCGGTCAGCTCAGCAGGCGCTGGGCGACGGTCTTGGCGGTGTTGCTGCTGATGGCGAACCCGACGCCGATGTTACCGGCGGTCTGGCCCGAGGTGGCGATGGCGGTGTTGATGCCGACCAGCTGACCGGCGGTGTTGACCAGGGCGCCGCCGGAGTTGCCGGGGTTGATCGCGGCGTCGGTCTGGATCGCGCCGGTGATCTTCGCGGCGGCGGACTGGCCGTCCTCGCCCTCGTCGATCGTGCGGTCGACGGCGCTGACGATGCCGGCGGTGACCGACCCGTCGAGGCCGAGCGGGCTGCCGACGGCGAGCACCGTGTCGCCGACCTTGACCGTGGAGCTGTCGCCGAAGACGAGCGGCGTGTACGTGCCACCGCCCACGATCTTGATCACCGCGAGGTCGCTGGACGGCTCGGTGCCGACGATCTTCGCCTGGACGCGCTGCCCGGTGGAGAACGTGACCTGCACCGAGGTGCCGCGGGCCGTCGCGACCACGTGGTTGTTGGTGAGGATCGCCCCGTCGTCGGTGATGACGACCCCGGAGCCGACGGCGTTGCCGGTGCTGATCGACACGACGCTGGGCAGGACCTGCGCGGCCACGTCGGACAGGGTGGTGCTGGCTCCGGGCCCGGCCGAGTTCGTCGCGCCGACCACCGTGTCGGACGAGCCGGGCCGCAGCTCGAGCGCCGCGAGGCCGCCGCCGAACGCCGACACCGCCGACAGCCCGACCGCCGCGACGATGCCCGCCACGGCGAGCCCGAGCCGGTTGCGCCGGCGGGCCTCGGGCGCCACGAACACCGGACCGGGCTGCGGCTGCTGCGCCCACTGTGCCGGCCGCTGCATGTGCGGTACGTGCGGCGGCGGCTGCGCGGTCGGCAGGTGCGGCTGATACTGCCCGGCGGCGCCCCACGCCTGCGGGGTGCCGTGGGCGGAGGCGTACGGGCCCGGGGACGCCGGGTGCGGACCGGCCGGCGCGGCGTGGGGGGCTGCCTGCGCGGCGGTGGAGGCACCGGCGGCCTGCGCAGCGGCGGGCTGCGATGCGGGCCAGGTCTGGATGGGGCCGC
This sequence comes from Dactylosporangium sp. NPDC050688, assembly GCF_040654515.1. Lineage (NCBI taxonomy): Bacteria > Bacillati > Actinomycetota > Actinomycetes > Micromonosporales > Micromonosporaceae > Dactylosporangium > Dactylosporangium sp. NPDC050688. The sequence continues at coordinate 8,517 of NZ_JBFAIC010000074.1, read as the reverse complement.
GGGCGGGGTGGCCGGCGGGCGGCGCGGCGGGCCCGGGCGGCGCGGCGGGCCCGGTCGGCGCGACGGGCCCGGCTCCGGTGTTCGGGGAGGCCGGGGTCATCGGGTAAGTCGCGTTGGTCGGCCACGCGTGCGGCGCCTCGGCCCACACGGGCCGGACCGGCGCGGCTGCCGGCGGCATGCCCGGCGGCGTCACCGGCGTCGCGGTGGTGCCCGGCGTGGTGCCCGGCGTGGTGCCCGGCGTGGTGGTGGCCGGCGGAGTCGCGGCGTCGGCGTGCGAGAGGGCCGGTGTGGTGTCAGCCGGCGTCGTGGCCGGCGCGGCCGGGTCGGCGGCCTGCGAGATGGCCGGCGTGGTGGGGTCCGCCGGTGGGGCGGCCGGCTGTCCGGCCGGGCTCGCCGCCCGACCCTGCTGGTCGGCCGGGTCCGGCGCCCATCCCTGCTGTTCGCTCATGACTTGAGCTTGGCGACGGCACCTTGCAAACCACTGGCCACGGCCTGGGAACCGCCTGTGAGCGGAAGTCGCACCTGGAAGGTGGCGCCACCGCCGGGGGTGGTGAAGACGGACACGGTGCCGTTATGCACGGCGACCAGGGCGGCGACGATCGCCAGGCCCAGGCCGCTGCCGCTGTGCGAGCCGCCGGCCTGGCGGCGGGTGCGGGCCTTGTCGACGCGGTAGAAGCGTTCGAAGACGCGGGCGGCCTGCTCGTCGGTGAGGCCGGGGCCGTGGTCGGCGACCTCGATGAGGGCGTCGGTGCCGTCGCGGCGCAGGCGCAGGGAGACGGGGGTGCCGGCGGGTGTGTGGGTGAGCGCGTTGGTCATGAGGTTGCCGACGACCTGGCGCAGGCGGGACTCGTCGCCGTGGACCTCGATCGGCTCGTCGCGCTCGATCTCCAGCTCCACCGTGCGGTCGGGCGCGACGGCCCGGGCGGCGGCGACGGCGTCGCTGGCGATGACGCGCAGGTCCATGTCGGCCAGTGCCAGGGGGCGTTCCTGGTCGAGGCGGGCGAGCATGAGGAGGTCCTCGACGAGCAGGCCCATGCGGGCGGCCTCGTCCTCGATGCGCCGCAGCAGCGCCTCGGTCTCGCCGGGCTGGCGGGCGGCGCCCTGGCGGTACAGCTCGGCGAACCCCCGGATCGTGGTCAGCGGGGTGCGCAGTTCGTGGGAGGCGTCGGCGATGAACTGGCGCATGCGGTCCTCGGACGCCTCGCGCAGCCGGAACGCGCCCTCGATCTGGGCGAGCATGGCATTCAGCGCGGCGGCGAGGTGCCCCATCTCCGTCTCCGGCGGGCTCTCGGGCACGCGCCTGGTGAGGTCGCCGGCGGCGATCGCGGCGGCAGTGCGCTCGATCTCGCGCAGCGGCTGCAGGCTGGCCCGGACGATGGCGACGCCGACCGCGGCGAGCACGACGAGGACGCCGGCGCCGACGAACAGTTCCGCGGCGACGAGCTCGTCGACGGCGCTGTCGACCATCGACAGGCTCTCCGCGACGAGCAGCAGGGTCGCGTCGCGCTTGATGATGAGGATCCGCCAGCGCTCGTGCGTCTTCGCGGTCGTCGCCGTGTACGGCGTGCCGAGCCGCGACGTGAGCACCTCGACGTTGTCGGGGATGGGCGGCGCGTCCTCGGGCTTGCGGGTGCCGACGACGCCCTGCTCGTAGGTGCCGGGACGCAGCTGCGTGACCCAGGCGATGTAGTAGTTGCTCTGCAGCAGCGAGTCGGTGTTGGAGGTGGTGGCCAGCCGGCTGAGGTCGACGGTCTCGGCCATGGTGCGCAGCTGCTGGTCGACCTTGTCGAACATGCTGCTCTTCATGACCAGTGCGCTGGCGACACCGATCACCAGCAGCGCCATGGTGACGAGGGTGAGGACGGCCGCGATCAGCTTGACCCGCAGCGGCACGTCGGCGATGAACCGCACCATCGGTGTGCCTCAGACGGGCAGGCGCAGGACGTAACCCACGCCACGCAGGGTGTGGATCAGGCGCGGCTCGGTGATGTCCACCTTGCGCCGCAGGTAGGAGATGTACGACTCGACGATGCTGTCGTCGCCGCGGAAGTCGTAGTTCCACACGAAGTCGAGGATCTGGGCCTTGGACAGCACGCGGCCGGCGTTGAGCATCAGGTACCGCAGGAGCTTGAACTCGGTCGGCGACAGGGCGATCGTCTGCCCGGCCCGGGACACCTCGTGGGTCTCCTCGTCGAGCTCCAGGTCCTGGAAGACCAGCCGGTTGGGGCCCGGGTCGCCGGCGGTGCGGCGCAGCACGGCGCGGATCCGCGCGGTGAGCTCCTCCAGGCTGAAGGGCTTGGTCACGTAGTCGTCGCCGCCGAGGGTGAGCCCGCGGACCTTGTCCTCGGTGCCGTCCCGGGCGGTGAGGAACACGACAGGAAGCCGGACGCCACCCTCGCGGAGCCGCCGGATGACCTCGAAACCGTCGAGGTCGGGCAGCATCACGTCGAGGACGACCAGGTCGGGCTTGCTGTCGCGGGCCGCGGTGACCGCCTCGGCACCGGTGGTCACCGCGTCTACCGCAAAACCGGCGAAACGCAGGCTGGCCGAGAGCAACTCGCGGATGTTCGGATCGTCCTCGACCACGAGCAGTCTCGCCTCAGCCTGCGCAACGCCTGGCGACGGGGCACCCCCGGATTGTGCGACGCCGCCTCGTACCCCCATGCGCATATCTTTCCGCCTCCTGCTGGAGTGGGGCTGATGGTTGCCTGGGAAGTTCCTGAGCAACGCAGCCCTGACCCCCCAAAGCTAGCGCAGGAGGCGCCGCACCTGGTCGATCGCGCCGTCGAGGACGACCAGGGTGGCGCGCATCGTCTCCTGGCTGGCGCGGCCGGCGCGGGCCAGCCGGCGCACCTCGGCGAGCAGCTGGGCGGCCTTCTCCTCGAGCTCGGCGACCGCGTCGCCGGGCGGCGGCGCGGGCCGGGCCGTGCTCGCGGCGCCGGGCCGCGGCGGGTAGCCCCAGCCCCAGCCCGGCGCGCTGCGCGCCTGCCTGCCGGCCTCCTTCAGCTCCTTCTTCAGGTCGCGCACCGAGCCGTGCACGCCCTGCTCGACCTCGTCGGCGAGGGTGGACAGGTCGGCGAGGGAGGCGTTGATGTCGGTCTCGAGTGCCTCCAGCTCGGCGGCGCGCTGCTGGATCTCGGCGCGGCCGGCGTCGGTGATGTCGTAGACCTTCCGGCCGCCGGAGGCGGTGTGCGAGACCAGCCCGTCGGCCTCCATCCGCTGCAGGCGCGGGTAGATGGTGCCGGCCGAGGGGGCGTAGAGGCCGTGGAAGCGGTTCTCCAGCAGGCGGATCAGCTCGTAGCCGTGGCGGGGTCCCTCGGCGAGCAGCTTCAGCAGGTACAACCGCAGCCGCCCGTGACTGAAGACGGCACTCATGCTGTTTCCTCTGCATCAAGGTCGACCGGGCGGCGCAACAGTGTGATCGTGCCAGATGTCGCGTTGGCGGCCACGCGGCCGGTGCCGGCGCCGAGCTGCCCGACGACGGTGCTGCGGCCGACCCGGTCCAGGCCCGGGAACGCGCTGATCACCCGGCCGGAGGTGGCGTTGAGGTGCACGCGCAGGTCGCTGTCCTCGCGCAGCCGGGCGGTGATCTCGCCGGAGACGGTGTCCAGCCGCACATCGGTGTCGGCCGGCGGGTTGTCCAGGTCGCAGGTGATCGAGCCGGAGATCGCGCGGGCGTGCACCTTGCGGGCGGTCGAGTCGGCGACCACGATCTCGCCGGAGACGGTCTCGAGCTCGACCTCACCCTCGAGCGTGAGCGCCTCGACGGAGCCGGAGATCACCTTCGCCGTGACGCGGCCGTCGAGGCCGAGCAGGGTCACCCGGGCGCTGGTCGCGTCGACGTGGACGCCGGCGCGCAGCGAGGACACGACGACGGAGCCGGAGACGACGTTGAGGGTGGCCGGCGTCCGGACCGGGACCATGACGGAGACGTCGACCTTGAACTGCTTGTGGAAGAGCCACCAGAGCAGCCCCGGCCACTTCGGCACGGCGCCGTGCACGATGCGCAGCGTGCCGTCGTCGTCGTGGGTGACCGTGACCGGCCGCTCGCCGATCGCGGAGACCTCGACGCGGGCCGGCCCGTCGGCGCCGACGACGTTGATCCGCCCGCCGACCAGCCGCACCGAGAGGTCCTTGACCTCCCCTTTCAGCTCGAGCCGCGTGGGCTCGGCAACGTTCCACGTCGTCATGCCACCGACGGTAGCAGACAAACGCGATACATCGCGACTGTCGTCGCGCGGTGCGGTCAGCCGGTGACCGCCGAGGTCGCGGCCCGGGCCAGGACGCGGCGGGAGGACGACGGCTGCGGGTACAGGGTGGCGTGCGCCTTGAGCTCGATCGACAGCCCGCGGGCGGCCACCACCCGGCGCAGCGAGGTGAGCAGCGTCTCGTCACCGATGAACGCGGCGACCGTCGACGGCGTCCCGCCCTGGGCGAACGTCAGCCGGACCGGCACGACCGGCGCGCCCGCGTCGACCGCCGCCTGGAACATGGCCGGCCGGAACGTGCCGCCCATCCGGCCGCACCAGGTGGTGCCCTCCGGGAACACCGCGACCACGCCACCGGCGGCGAGCTCGGCGCCGATCCGGCCGACGGTCGCCGGCAGCGTCTTGGGCCGGGACCGGTCGACGAAGACCGTGCCGAGGGTCGCGGCGAGCCGGCCGATGAGCGGCCAGCCGCGCACCTCGCGCTTGGCGAGCAGCCGGGCCGGCGCGTGCGCCAGGATCACGAGCACGTCGAGCCACGAGACGTGGTTGGCGACCAGCAGCGCGCCGTGCTGCGGGATCCGGCCGGCCGCCCGGTGCGACACGCCGAGGCCGGCGAGCACCGCGCGGGCCAGCCGGCGCTGCGCGGCGATCAGACCGCGCTGCGGCAGCAGCGCCAGCAGCGGCACGGCGAGCCCCGCGAGCAGCAGCACCGCCCCGGTCACCACGACCCGCTTGAGCATCGTCAGCGCCGGCACGTGCCCGTCGGAGCAGGCCGGCAGGCAGCTCACGTCGCAGGTGGAGCGGGGCAGCCAGAGGGAGTCGACGACCGTCACGGCTCACCCCTGGCCGAGGAAGTGCCGCAGGTACCGCGGGTTGACCCGGTCCAGCGACAGCAGCACGTAGAAGTCGGCACAGTCGAAGTCCGGGTCGTGCGCGGGTTCGCCGCCGATCCAGGCGCCGAGCCGCAGGTACCCCTTGAGCAGCGGCGGCACGTCGACCTTCGCCGGCACGGCCGCGGCCAGCTCCAGCGGGTTGTGCGGGCGGACCCGCCAGGCGGGCGGCACGAGGTGCTTGCGCCGGGCCAGGTCCCACACCCCGGCGGCGGTGGCGCCGCCGTCGGCGAGCGGCACCGACGCGCAGCCGCCGAGCCAGCGGTGCCCGTGCAGGTGCATGTACCGGGCGATCCCGGCCCACATCAGGTTGATCACGGCGCCGCTGCGGTGGTCGGGGTGCACACATGAGCGGCCGGTCTCGACCAGTCCCCCGCGCAGCTGGTGCAGCCCGGTGAGGTCGAACTCGGTGTCGGCGTAGAGCCCGCCGGCGGCGGTCGCGCGGCCGGGCGGCAGCATCCGGTACGTCCCGACGACCGCGCTGGTGCGCTCCTCGCGGATGATGAGGTGGTCGCAGTGCTCGTCGAAGGCGTCGACGTCCAGGCCGGGCGGGCCGGTGCGCAGGCGCGCGCCCAGCTCGCCGGCGAAGACGTCGTGGCGCAGCCGCTGCGCGGCCCGGACCTGGTCACCGTCCGTGGCCACCAGCAGGGTGTAGCGATCGGTTTCGTCGACCCCGACCGGGTCGGCGGCGGCGGCGGCGGCGAGAATCGTCATGCTTTCGGTGTAAGGCTCGACCCCTGCGGCTGGCTGACGATGACTGGTTACCCGCATGGCGGGCGGGTGAACGATGACTACCGTGGTCAGGCATGGCGGGATATTCAGGGACTCCACTGCCCAAGAAGCTCGGCGTCAACGCCGGGCACCGGGTGCTGCTCGACGGTGCCCCGGCCGGGTTCGAGCTGCGCGAACTGCCCTCCGACGTGGTGCTGCACCGGCGCAGCGCGCCCGGCCTCTACGACGTGATCGTCTGCTTCTGTCCCGACCTGGCGCGGTTACGGCAGCGCTGGCCGGTGCTGCACCGTTCGACGCCGCCCGGCGGCGCGCTGTGGATCGCCTGGCCGAAGCGGTCCTCGGGCTTCGCCAGGGACCTCGACGAGAACGGGGTGCGGGAGTTCGCCCTGGCGCACGGCCGGGTCGACGTCAAGGTCTGCGCGATCGACGACGTCTGGTCGGGCCTGAAGCACGTGATCCGGGTCGGTGACCGCCCGCGCCACACCCCGGCGTGACCCCGCCGCCGCGGGCCGACCCACGTTTCGTGCATACCCGGACACGGTGCGCTGTGCAGGAGTTTCCTCGCCTTGATCCCGGGCGGGGCGGGGCGCCGCACGTTGCCGGCACGTGCCATATTGACGGCTTCACTCTCTTGGAGGGAGCGGCACGTTGTCCAACGGACAGATCGTGGTCTCCGACCTGACGAAGCGCTACAAGAATGTCACGGCCGTGGACCACCTGTCGTTCGTGGTCGAGCCGGGTCGGGTCACCGGCTTCCTCGGCCCGAACGGCGCCGGCAAGACCACGACGCTGCGCATGATCCTCAACCTGGTGACCCCGACCTCCGGCTCGGCGACCATCAGCGGCATGCGGTATTCAGACGCGCCGGAGCCGCTGCAGCTGGCCGGCGCGATCCTGGAGGCGTCCGCCGCCCACAAGGGCCGCACCGCCCGCAACCACCTGCGCATCGTCGCCGCGGCGGCGGGCATCCCCGACGCCCAGGTCGACAAGATGCTGGAGCTGGTCGGGCTGACGCCGGCCGCGAAGCGCAAGTTCCGCGGTTACTCGCTGGGCATGAAGCAGCGGCTCGGCATCGCGCAGGCGATGCTCGGCAACCCGCAGGTGCTGATCCTCGACGAGCCCGCCAACGGCCTGGACCCCGAGGGCATCCGCTGGATGCGCGGGCTGCTGAAGGGCCTGGCCCAGGAGGGCCGCACGGTGCTGGTCTCCAGCCACCTGCTGTCGGAGATGGAGGTGCTCGCCGACGACGTGGTCATCATCGCCGCCGGCCGCCTCGTCACTCAGGGGCCGGTCGAGCAGATCGTCGGCGGCGACTCCAGCGCGCCGCGCACGCGGGTGCGGACGCCCAACCTGACGGAGCTGGTCACCGCGGTGCGCACGGCCGGCGCGACGATCCAGCCCAACGGCAACGACAGCCACCTGATCACCGGCCTGGACGCGCCGGCGGTCGGCCGGCTGGCCCTGCAGGGCGGGATCGAGCTGCACGAGCTGGTCAACGAACGGCCCGACCTGGAGCACGTGTTCCTCGAGCTGACCCAGGGAAAGGCGGCGATCCGATGAACAGCCCGCAGCGGAGCGAGGAGCTGGTCACCATCAGCACAGGTTGCAGGTCAGGCCGACGCCGGAGCGCAGCGGAGGTGGCGGCATGATCCGGCTCATCCGCAGTGAGCTGCTGAAGCTGCGCACCACGAACATGTGGTGGATCTTCCTGCTGACTTCGCTGGTCTTCACCGGCCTCGCGCTCTGGATCAACATCGAGCAGACCGACTCGGAGCTGACCAACAACTTCACCGCATATCCCCAGGGCGACCCGCCACCCGGCCTGACCGAGGAGCAGCGGGCCGAGTTCGAGGCGAGCCAGCGGCAGTACCAGCTGGACGAGGAGGAGCGGGTCGCCAAGGCGCGCGCCGCGGGCCAGCTCGCCAAGTACGCCGCGAACATCTACACCTCGGGGCAGTTCTTCGGGCTGCTGCTGGTGATGCTCCTGGCGATCCTGGTGATCACCAACGAGTTCTACCACCAGACCGCGACCGCGACGTTCCTCGCGACCCCGAAGCGGACCAGGGTCATCACCGCGAAGCTGATCACGGCGTCGCTGGCGGGCGTGCTCTTCTGGCTGATCACCACGGCGATCTCGATCGTCGGCGGGGTGCTGTACTTCGGTGCCGAGAGCCTCACCAACAGCCTCGGGCACTGGACGGCACAACAGGCGGTCCTGCTCAACCTGCTGGTCTACGTCCTGTGGGCGGTCTTCGGCATCGGCGTGGGCGTGCTGATCCGCAGCCAGATCGGCGCGACGATCACCGCCGCCGTCCTGTACACCGTCGGCACCTGGGCCGCGGTCATCTTCCTCACCCTGATCCACGAGCTGGTGATCAAGAAGGACTGGGTGCTGGAGAGCGCGGTCTACATCCCGCCCCTGGCGTCCTCGCACGTCGTGGGCGGTCTGGCCACCCAGCTCGGTGACACCGACCTGCCGCCGCGATGGGCCGGCGCGCTGGTGCTGATCATCTGGGCGGTCGGGCTCGGCACCATCGGCACCTTGATCACCCGGAAGCGGGACATCGCGTAACGCTCTGGCAGATCTCCGACAGTTGTGGCCGCCAAATGGCGGCCGCGGGTGGAGCGGGTGCTGTTCGCGCTGGTCGCCAACCGGGCTCTGGACGCCTCAAGCAAGCTGGCCGCCG
>NZ_JBFAIC010000073.1:0-53160 GCF_040654515.1 Dactylosporangium sp. NPDC050688 | reverse complement strand
GCCGGACTTGATCTAGACACTCAAATCCTCGCAGGCCAGGTGCACCTTCTCTGCATCAACCCCCACCGATGACCAACCCGCCTGAATAGCCGAGGCCAGTGGGCGTGTCCGTCAGATAGTTGGCACCGGCCGCCGACGCAGGCTCGCCCCGCAAGACCATCGTTGCACAAGGCGCCGTCGCATCAGCCGGACTGCATCTTCCGGGTAAGAGTTATAAGCAGTGCTTACGCACTCAAATTAAACCAAATGGACATCTGGCTACTACGTCGGTTCACGATCCACCGTTGACTACTAGGAGCGCTCTAACTACAGTGCGTCACGCCGATCATTGATACCTCAGAGCGGAGATGTCATGGCAAGCCCCCCACGGTTCCTTGGCGCTCTTGCAAAGCTAGGCATGGCCGCGCTTCCACCTGCGGTGATCGGCGCATCGTTTTGGACTACCATTAAAAGTAATCCGTGGATTGCTATTCTCCTATTCCTCGCGTACGAGATCCTGGTATTGCTTTGGAGCTTCGGGTCAGAGGTCTTCGGGGAGCTTCGTAAGCGCTGGTCTCCCCTTACTGTGGACTGGGTCGATGCTACTCTCAGACAGAAACTTAGTCGGCATGAATCTAGGTATTTGAGATACCTCAAAGAAGCCAATTTCTACATGGACTTAAAGGGTTTTACGACTCGCGGCCCTTTCACGTCGACCTTGGATGGCTCCTTTGTTGATCTTACTCTACTGCCACAACCTACCAACATGGCGTCAAATGCAGTGGTAGACGCCGATGATCTCTTTCTGGGAGGAGCGCTTGAAGACAGAAATATTTCGGTCTGGGATCTTTTGCGTACTTCCGACGGGCGAACGATACCGCTGGCCATTGTAGGCCCGCCTGGCAGTGGTAAGACTACCCTACTAAAACATGTTGCCCTGACGCTTGCCCGACGGGAGAATCGGCGGGCCATTCCTGCCAAATTTCGCGACAAAATACCAGTGTTGCTTATTCTCCGCCAACATGCTGCACACATAGAAACAACTCCGAATTGCACTATAGCAGATATTACCAATTCATCCATGGCGCGCTCGGGAATCACAGAACCACAAGGTTGGCTTCTCAAACAGTTGAACGACGGTCGCTGCGTAATCCTGCTGGACGGGCTGGATGAAGTTGCTACACGTGAAGGCCGCCGAGCCGTCATAAACTGGGTTGAAGCTCAAATAGCGCGTTATCCGAATAACTATTTTGTACTTACATCCCGCCCGTACGCCTATACGCCATATCCAATCAATTCCGCAACATTCGCTAGAGTTGCACCCTTTACCGAAGGACAGATTGAACAGTTCATCAATCAGTGGTATCTCGACACAGAGCTACGCGCAAAGGCTGACGACACTCAGGGGATTCGTGACGAAGCGCTAACGGACGCGGCGGACCTTCTGCGGCGTCTTCGGAGGTCTGCTGCGCTGTACCGATTAGCGATTAACCCCTTGCTCCTAACGATGATTGCCAACGTGCATCGATACCGTGGCGCGCTGCCCGGCAGTCGGCACGAGCTATACCGTGAGATCTGTCAAGTGTTCCTTGGCAAGCGGCAAGAAGCTAAGCAGTTGGCGGTGGATTTAACTACTGACCAAAAGGAGTCAGTCCTTAGGCGGCTTGCATTTGAAATGATGAAGGGTCGCCAGCGAGATATCGAGATAACAGAGGCGGCAAGGCTTATAAAGTCACAGCTGGCTCGTGTCAGCCCTGGCGCAGGCCCAGAAGAGTTCCTAATTGAAATAGAGCAAACTTCTGGCTTGTTGTACGAACGAGAAGACGGTTTCTATAGCTTTGCCCATCTCACCTTTCAAGAGTATTTGGCCGCTGCCTACATTGCGGAGCACCACCAATCCGAAGTGCTTGCTGCTACGGTCTCGGACGACTGGTGGCGTGAAACCACGTTGATATTCGTCGCCCAGTATGGAGGAGACGAGATTGTAAGCGCGTGCTTGCGAGGAGATCGACCTTCTGCAACCGCAATTGCACTTGCGATAGACTGTGCGGCTGAAGCCCGAGAACTATCGCCAGAAATTCGCAGCTCACTTGAAAGACTTCTTGCGCGAGAAGCGATTGATGATTCGAGGCGGCGCTTGATCGCGCATGTCCTATTAATTCGCAAACTGCGAAACTCGGTCCGCGTCTCAGCCAATACGTGGTTATGCCCAGAGCCAGTTACTCAAGAAGAATTTGCCCTCTTCATTGAAGACTACAGTGGCACTATGCCCGCGAGCGACTTTACGTCTGCAACGCAGAGCGCGACCGTTCAGGTCGGCAACGCTGCCGTCGGCATGAGCAGAGAAACAGTTAGTGTGTTCGTCAACTGGTGCCGGTCAATGGTAGACGACGCCCGCCTTCCCACCACTGAGGAACTGGCCACGGTTCTGCAATCGAATGCAGCCATAGCAGGCATGAATCTTGCTTTCTGGACTACGCGCCATGGGGAGATTAGTCTCTTCAAATCACATCTAGAGCCGGTCGAAGAACTGCAGGAGTGGCTATCTGAACAACTCCTTTTAGACTGTACAAAAGTGGCAGACTGGGAGGAAAACAGCTCGGACCCAATGGTGGACAGATTGCTTCGAGAGATTCCTGGGCAATTCTCGACTCTAGCCAGCGTTGCCTTGGGCGTTGATTGCCGCAATGCACCGACCATACGCTTTACAAGTGCTCTTCGTGATGGCAATGATTTCTCCCTGTGGGAAGTTGTCACTGCCCGTGAAGTGTCAATTTCGCTAGGGTTGACGCATAACTCAAGTCAAATATTTGAAATGGAAGGGTTTGCAGAGATCGAGCAAGAACGGTTAATCAGCGACACGACCGCTTCTCTCCTTCATGGATATAACAATTTAAACGACGGCAGCCGAAACATACTTGCCAATGGTGTAGACCGCCTTCGACTACGAGAATTGGCAATTGACTTGGGTGGAGTCGATCCGCAAGTCGCCCCCTCTGCGGGACTTTGTGCAATGGTACAGGAACTAGTTGTAGTAGTTAGCGGCTTGTCAGCATCCCCGGAGAACGATAGATACTACGTGTGTGCACGTGTGGGAACCGCATGCCTCGCGCTTTCTATGCTCTACCGGCGCGCCGCGATGGAGTCGCTAGGACTCGAACTTGCTGTCTCTAGCGCCGAGGCGAAATGTTTTCTGCTACTAATCGAAATATTGGTGAACTTGGCACTACTTGAATGGCGCGCTCAAGACGACCTTCCCGCCAACGAGGCGGTAATTCTCGTAAAATCGCCTATGACGACCACGAATGCGCCTGTTCCACCACAGACTGCCCGGAATCGTAGAATCGCGCGGTCCTCTATTCTGCCAGCCAACCGTCAGTAGAGAGTGCCCGTCCTCCTCCGCAGGGGGCGTCACTGACTGGCGTGGTGTAGGAACCTCCAGATGCGCGGCCATCTCCGACACTGGTCGGCCCCCAGCGGAGGCCGGTGCTGGCGCGGTCGCACTGCTGACGGTGCGAGTCCGCTACGGAAAGGTGCGAAGCACGTCGGGCAGAATGGACCTCATGCGGCTCCTGATCCTCGGAGGAACGAGGTTCCTCGGCAGAGCGACCGCCGAGACGGCGTCTGCGGCCGGATGGGACGGCACGACATTCAACCGTGGGCGTTCGGGGTCAGACCTACCCGGCGTGCAGGCGATCCGGGGTGACCGAGGCGTGGCTGTCGACCTAGCCCGGCTCGCGGAATCGGGACCGTGGGATGCCGTTGTCGATACGTCCGGCTACGTGCCAAGGAACACGCTGGCGGTTGCACATGTCCTACGGCCGGTCGCCGACCCCCTATGCGCCGCTCGGCCGCTAACACGATCGTTCATCCACAGCGATCGGTCCCGGAAGCAGAGTCGGACACTACAAGATCATTTATATGGTGAATCCGGCCCATACAAGGTCGAACGGACGTCCATCGCTTTCAGCAGCACGGCTACGTAGCTACTGCCGCGCCGATTTCAGAAGTGCAGCATGCGCTGTCCGCCAAGCGGGCTGCCCGATCCCGAGGCAGTGCCGCTACTGAGTCGAGGTGAACCGGCGGCAGGCGGGTCACTCTCGCAGGTCCGTGGCGCGTGGGTCACGCCCTCAGCCGACCAGGCCGCCTTGAGCCAATCCTGCCGGCTGCGACTGAAGTCGTACTGATGCATGTCGCACAGTGGGGGCCTGTCCAACGGACGCCAGACGGACAAATGATCAAGGGCGCCTTCCCGAAATTCAGGAAAACGCCCTTTGACCTGGACTTATTCTCTGGAGTTGAGAGGACTCGAACCCCTGACCCCCTCGATGCGAACGAGGATGGGTTACTCGCTGACGCCGACATGAACGGCCAATTCTTCAGTCCACGCCGGCAGATCGAAAGGCTGCGACAGTTCCTGTTGCTGGTGGTGTGTGACGTGCAGTCCAGTTGGTCGTGGCCGCCGCGGACGAGGCGGCGGCCACAGTCTTCCCTCTCCTACGCCGCGCGGCGAATACGGCGGCGGGCGGCAGCCAGGCTCCGCGTGGGATGCGGGGTCGTGCCGGCTTGGCGGTTCTCAACCGGCGGTTCGGTAGAGCCGAAAATGGCCGTCTCCATCAGTTCCGCGGCCTTGCGCGCGCTCAGATCGAGCACGTGCGTGTAGACCTCGTCGGTCGTGCGCCCGCTGGCGTGACCGAGTCGGCCCTGCATGATGTGCTGCGGCACACCGGCATCGGCGCCGGCAGTAGCCGAGGTGTGTCGAGCGTCGTGCAGAGCGATCACCGGCACGCCGGCGGCAACACAAGCCCGCTCCCACTGCTGCGTCAGGTACCGCGGGTAATACGGCTGGCCATCCTCCCGGCAGAACAGGTACCGGCCATCCTCATACAGCTCCTCAGCGGCTTCCTTCTCCGCGTCCTGACGCACCAGGTGATCACGCAGCACCGCCACCGCAGCAGGCCCGATCGCCACCGAGCGCTTGCTCTTGCCCTTGGGCGCCTTCTCGATAGCACCATTGCGGGAGGTCGTCGTCCGCTGCCAGTACACCTGCACGACACCACCGTCCAGGTCCACGCGATCCCACTTCAGCCCGAGCAGCTCACCGCGGCGCAATCCACCGACGATGGCGAGCACCCACGCCGCGTACAACCGGTGTGCGGTGTGGTGGGCCAGGAACCGGCCGGCCTGCTCGGCGGTCCACACGCCCTTCCGACCGGCGGTCTCCCGCTGCTCCCGACGCGGCTTACGGACACCCTCGATCTCGATGTGCAGATCCGACAGGGCCTTCATCAACACCCGGTGCACGTTGCCCACCGTCGTGCGCGACAACGGACCGCCGCGCTTGCTCCCCCGCGTCAGCAGCGTCTTGTACAGGTCGTGGATGGCCCGCTTGTCGAGGGTGTACACCTGCCGGCTGCCCAGGTGGGGCACGATGTAGCACCGCACGATGTCGCGGTAGTTGCCGAGCGTCGTTTCCTGCACGTCCAACTCCCGCTCGCCGAGCCACTGCTCCAGCTCCGCGGCGAAGCTGCCGTCGGCGGCCAGGTCGGCGCGGGCGTAGGTCTTGCGGGCTTCGGTCTCCGCCTCGAGGGCGTCCTCCTGGCGGAGGAAGCCCTTCCGGTTCATCTGGCGACGCTTGCCGTCAGATGCCGGGGGCAGGTCGATGGTGAACTGCCAGCGCGTCTGGCCGCGGGACAGCTGGTAGCTAAAGATAGCCACGGGTCGATCTCCTCCGCTAACGGGGTGAGAACTCGACCGACTGTGCGCGATCTCCGTTAGCGGAACCGTTAGCGGAAACCAGGCAAGATCTTGAATCTTGCCTGGTCAGCCCTGGTCGGGACGGCGGGATTCGAACCCACGACCCCTTGACCCCCAGTCAAGTGCGCTACCAAGCTGCGCTACGTCCCGTGCACCCGGACGTCGTCCGGTGCAGCCGCTACAGACTAGCGCATCCCCTCCCCAGCCCGCGCACGAGTATCCCCCGTCCCGACTAGGGTGGCTTGATGCGGCTGGATCTTGTGACGATCGTGGTTGAGGAGTACGACCCGGCGATCCTCTTCTTCACCGAGGTGCTGGGTTCCGAGCTGGCCGAGGACTCGCCCTCGACGACGAACGCCGGGAAGGCCAAGCGTTGGGTCGTGGTGCGGCCGCCGGGTGGTGGCACGGGGCTGTTGCTGGCCAAGGCCGACGGTGAGCAGCAGCGCGAGGCGATCGGGGCGCAGGTCAAGGGGCGGGTCGGGTTCTTCTTGCAGGTGGACGACTTCGGTGCGGCGTTCGAGCGGATGCGGGCGGCCGGCGTCGAGTTTGTCGGGTCGCCGCGGTCCGAGGTGTACGGGCAGGTCGTCGTCTTCGTCGACATCGCCGGCAACAAGTGGGACCTGCTGGGACCGCCGGTCCAGAACGAGGGCTGAGGCCAGGACGAAGGGGTGACGCGGCACACATATCGTCCCGCACCCGTCACGGGCGCTCACGCGGCGTGACGTATCAGAGGCGTCACAGCGTGCTCTCTCTAGGTGACACCACTTGGAGGGCACCATGGGATACCTCACCCCACCGGTGGACGCTCCGCAGCGTCCCGACTCCAGCCAGGACCAGGCCGACGAGAACCTGAAGTCCCGGATCCTCTACCTGCGCTCGTTCCTGCTCATGCGCACCCTGATCGGCGTCATGGGGGTACTGCTGCCGCTGACCCTCCTGCTCGGCGACGGGTTCCTGTTCGAGGGCGGGAAACCCAGGGGGTCGCTCAGCGCGTACTACTACTCCGGCATGCGTGACATCTTCGTCAGCTGCCTCTGCGTCACCGCGTTCTTCCTGATCTTCTACAAGTTCTTCGAGCGGAACCTGGAGAACACGCTCAGCGTCGTCGCGGGTGTCGCGGCGGTGGGGGTGGCACTGTTCGCGACCGGGCGGCCCGGCGCAGGCACGGTACCGCTGTCGCCGCTGCAGGACAAGCTCGGCGAGGGCCTCGTCGAGCAGGTGCACTACGTGTGTGCCGCGACGTTCATCCTGAGCCTCGGCGTGATCAGCTACTTCTTCGGCCGCCGGGAGGGGGCCAGGTCGCAGCGCCGGGACGGGCACCGGGCGCGGTTCAGTCCGCGGTTCTGGCGGTCGTTCCACTACGCGTGCTCGGCCGGGATCGCCGGTGCGGTGGCGTACATCGCGCTGGCCAAGGTGTTCGGCTGGCCCGATGCGTACAGCCTCATCATCGGCGAGACCGTGGCGGTGTTGTGCTTCGGCGCGTCGTGGCTGGCGAAGGGGCTCGAGATCGACGTCCTGGGCAGCGCGGCGGCGGCCCGGGACCAGATCACGGCGGGTACGACCGAGGAGACGGCAGCAGCCTAGGTGCGGCCGAGAACACAGGGTGCGGCTGAGGAGACGGCGGCTGCAACCCAGGTGCGGCCGAGGTGCGCGCCTCATCCGGGGCGCGCACCGGTCGAACTCGCGGGCATGGGGCTGACCGTCTTCGCCGTGCTCGTCGTCGTGGCCGTGGCCGCCGAGGCGCTGCTGCCGCGCCGCCCCACGCCCAAGCCGCACGAAGCCCCGGACGCCCCGCAGCGGGCTACTTCTTCCCGCGGGGGCTGTTCTTCTTGCGGGGCTTCACGGTGATGTGGATGGGGGTGCCGAGGAAGTCGAACTCCTCGCGCAGCTTGCGCTCCACGAACCGGACGTAGCCGGGGTCGAGCGCGCCCGTGGTGAAGAGCACGAACTTCGGCGGTGACACCCCGGCCTGGGTGGCGAACAGCACGCGTGGGGCGCGCCCGCCGCGGACCGGGTGCGGGGTCTGCTGCACGAGCGCGGTCAGCCACTGGTTCAGCTGGCCCGTCGGTACGCGACGCTCCCAGTTCTCCAGGGCGGTGTTGAGCGCGGGGGCGAGCTTGTCGACGGCCCGGCCGGTGAGCGCGGACACGTTGACCTTGATCGCCCACGGCACGCGGCGCAGCTCGCGCTCGATCTCCTTGCCGAGCTGGTGGCGGCGGTCCTCGTCGACGAGGTCCCACTTGTTGAAGGCGATGACGAGGGCGCGGCCGGACTCGATCACCATGGTGATGATCCGCTGGTCCTGCTCGGAGATGGGTTCGCTCGCGTCGAGCAGGACGATCGCGACCTCGGACGCCTCGATCGCCGCGTTGGTGCGCAGGGAGGCGTAGTACTCGGTGCCGCTGGCGTGGGCGACGCGCTTGCGCAGCCCGGCGGTGTCGACCATGTGCCAGGTCTGGCCGCCGAAGTCGACGAGGCTGTCGACGGGGTCGACGGTGGTGCCGGCGACGGAGTCGACGACCGCCCGCTCCTCCTTGGCCAGCTTGTTGAGCAGGCTGGACTTGCCGACGTTGGGCCGGCCGACGAGCGCGATGCGGCGCGGGCCGGCCTCGCGTGGCACGGCGGGCCTCGCGGCGGGCAGCGCGGCGAGGATCTTGTCGAGCAGGTCGCCGGCGCCGCGCCCGTGCAGGGCGGAGACCGGGAACGGCTCGCCGAGGCCGAGCCCCCAGAGGCTGGAGATCTCGCTCTCGATGCGGGCGTTGTCGACCTTGTTGGCGACGAGGATCACGGGCCGGCCGCTGCGGCGCAGCATCCGCACGGCGGCCTCGTCGTCGGCGGTCGGCGGGATCGTGGCGTCGACCACGAACAGGACCACGTCGGCGGTCTGGGTGGCGATCTCCGCCTGGGTGGCGATGGCCTTGGCGCGTTCCTTGGCGTCGGGCAGCCAGCCGCCGGTGTCCACGACGGTGAAGTGCCGCCCGGTCCACTCGGCGTCATAGGCGACCCGGTCGCGGGTGACGCCGGCGACGTCCTCGACGACCGCCTGCCGGCGGCCCAGGATCCGGTTGACGAGGGTTGACTTGCCGACGTTGGGCCGGCCGACGACGGCGACGATCGGCACACTCAGCTCGACGTCATCGACAACGTCGACGCCGACCTCGGCACCTGTGGATGCCTCAGCGCTCACGGGGATCCTTTGTTCACGGCCGGGGGGCCGGCGTTCGCCTATGCGGTGACCTTGTCCAGCATCCGCTGGAGGCGCTCGACCACCTCGTCGATGCCGAGCGTGGTGGTGTCGAGCACGACCGCGTCGTCGGCTTGGCGAAGCGGATCCGCGGCGCGCGTCGAGTCAAGTTTGTCACGCCGGGCCAGGTCGGCTGCGGTCGCGGCCTGGTTGGCGGCGTTCTCGGTGCTCCGGCGCCGGGCCCGCTCGTCCGCGGAGGCGGTGAGGTAGACCTTGAGGTCGGCGTCGGGGGCGACGACGGTGCCGATGTCGCGGCCCTCGACCACGATGCGCGGCGCGCCGGCGATGATGTCCCGCTGCAGCGCCACGAGCAGCGCCCGCACCGCGGGGACGGCGGACACGGCGGACACGGCCTGGGTGACCTCCGCGCCGCGGATCTCCCGGTCGACGCCTTCACCGTCGACGCTGATGTGCGGCGCGGCGGGGTCGGTGCCGATGGCGAGCGTGACGCCGGCCGCGACCGCGTGGATCTTCTCCGCGTCGGTCAGGTCGACGTTGTTGCGCAGGACGGCCCAGGTCACGGCCCGGTACATGGCGCCGGTGTCCAGGTAACGGGCGTCGAGCGCCTGCGCCACCCGGCGCGAGATCGTGGACTTGCCGGAGCCGGACGGCCCGTCGACGGCAACCACCAGCTGGCCGCGCTGTCCTGACACGCCGACTCCTTCACCCTGACGATCCCTGCTGTTCGACAGTACTTGACCGGCCAATGGCCCTACCTCACGGGAGGACGTCGTCGCAGGAGGGTGGCACATCGCAGGGTGGACAAGCCGCACCGTCGGTGCGGTCCGCCTCGCGCAGGTGCCGCAGGACGGTGTCGTTGAGGTCGATCAGCGTGTCGACGTGTCCGGGTCCGAGCGCGTCGAAGAACCAGCGCCGCACGTGCGCGACGTGCAGCGGGGCGGCGGCGGTGATCGCCTCCCAGCCGGCCTCGGTGAGCCTGACGAACGCGCCGCGGGGGTCGTCGGGGCAGGGCTCCCGGGCCACCAGGCCCCGGCTGGCCATGCGGGTGATCTGGTGGGTCAGCCGGGTCTTCTCCCAGTCGGCGGCGACGCGCAGCTGAAACACCCGCAGCCGGCCGCCGGGCGCCTCCGACAGGCTCACCAGCACCGCGTAGTCCGCGCTGGACAGGCCCGTCTCCTGCTGGAGCTGGCGGGCGATACGGCTCCGGACGGCGGCGTTGACGGCGAGGAAGCCGCGCCACGCACGCTGCTCGCGCTCATCGAGCCAACCGGGATCCGTCACATGGGCATCCTACGTCCGTGGGTGACGCGTCACCGTAGAGCCGCGCTATCGTGTCGGTGACACGTCACCCATGACGATGAGAAGGTTGCGCGATGACCAAGATCGGAATCATCCTCGGCAGCACCCGCCCCGGCCGGAACGGTGAAGCCGTCGCCAAGTGGGTCTACGACATCGCGAGCCGCCGCTCCGACGCGGAGTACGAGCTCGTGGACCTGCTCGACTACGCCCTGCCGCACCTGGATGAGGCCATCCCGGCGTCGCAGGGGCGGTACGCCAACGAGCACACGAGGCAGTGGGCCGCGAAGGTCGCGGAGCTGGACGGCTTCGTGTTCGTGACGCCGGAGTACAACCACTCCACCAGCGGCGCGCTGAAGAACGCGATCGACTTCGTGTACGCGGAGTGGAACAACAAGGCCGCGGGCTTCGTCAGCTACGGCTCGGCCGGCGGTACCCGCGCGGTCGAGCACCTGCGCCTGATCATGGGCGAGCTCCAGGTGGCGGACGTGCGCGCGCAGGTGGCGCTGTCGCTGTTCACCGACTTCGAGAACTTCTCGTCGTTCAAGCCGGGCCCGCAGCACGAGAGCACGCTGGGCGTCGTGCTCGACCAGACGGTGCGCTGGGCGAAGGCCCTGGAGACGGTCCGCAAGGCCTGACCCGCCCGGACGTGACCGGCCCCGGCAGGCGCGCCGGGGCCGGCCACGACACGAGCGGCCGGCGGCGGGTCAGCCCGCCGCCGCCCGCGCGAACCGCCCGGCGAGGGCCGCGGTCGCCTGCCGCAGTTCCGGCGGCCCGATCAGCTCGACCTCCACGTCGAACATCCCGAACCACGCGGCCAGCCCGGTCCACGACCACGACCCGGCGCTGACCCGGCACCGGTCCGGCCCGACGTCCTCCACGATCGCCTGTCCCCTGGTCCACTCCGTGATCGCCGCCGCGGGCGCGTGCAGGATCGCCTCGCCGCGGCACGGCAGGGGGTCGTGACCCTCGAACCGCTCCGCCACGAACGCGGCCACGTCCGCCGCCGGCAGCGGCCGCGGCGTGAACCTGGGGCCGTTCGGCGTGCGCAGCGTCATCCGGTCCACCCGGTACGTGCGCCAGTCCGCCCGGTCGAGGTCGTAGCCGATGAGGTACCAGCGGCCGCCCCAGGTCACGACGTGGTGCGGCTCGACCCGGCGCCGGTCGCCGGCCTGCCCCGCCGCGATCTCCCGCACGCCGGCGTAGTCGAAGCGCAGCACCTCCCGCGCCCGCACCGCCTGGCCGATCGCCAGCAGCACCGTGGTGTCGACCCTGGACGGCTGCCAGCCGGCCTTCGCCACCCTGGTCACCTGCAGCGCGTCGACCCGCTGCCGCAGCCGGGCCGGCATCACCTGCCGCACCGTCGCCAGGGCGCGCAGCGCCGCCTCCTCGACCCCCTCGACCGACATGGTCGCCGTCTGCAGCGCCACAGCGACCGCGACCGCCTGGTCGTCGTCGAACAGCAGCGGCGGAAGCTCCGAGCCGGCGTCGAGCCGGTACCCGCCGTCCGGGCCACGGGTGGCCTGCACCGGGTACCCGAGCTCGCGGAGCCGGTCGACGTCGCGCCGCACCGTGCGCGGGCTCACCTCGAGCCGGTCGGCGAGGGTCTGGCCGGGCCAGTCGCGGCGCGCCTGCAGCAGGGACAGCAGGGCGAGGAGGCGGGCCGAGGTCTCCAACATGTTCCCCAGTATCGCCCGACGTTCAGGACAGAGGCTGTCCGCATCTGCTGGCAATGTCACCGGCATGATTCAGACCAGGGCACTGACGAAGGACTTCGTCGTCAACCGCGGCACAACGGTGCACGCGGTGCGCGGCATCAGCTTGGACATCGGCCCCGGTGAGCTCGTCGCCGTCCTCGGCCCCAACGGCGCCGGCAAGACCACCACGCTGCGGATGCTCACCACCCTGATCGCCCCGACCAGCGGCACGGCCACGGTCGCCGGGCACGACGTGACGGCGCAGTCCGCGCAGGTCCGGCGGCAGATCGGGTACGTCGGGCAGGGCAACGGCGCGGGGCACATCCACCGCGTCGGTGACGAGCTGCGCACCCAGGGCCGCATCTACGGCCTGGACCGGGCGGCCGCGGCCCGGCGCACCGGCGAGCTGCTCGAGGCCCTCGATCTCACCGAGCTGCGCGACCGGAAGGTCTCCGACCTGTCCGGCGGCCAGCGGCGCCGCCTCGACGTGGCGATCGGCCTGGTGCACGCGCCGCGGCTGCTGTTCCTCGACGAGCCGTCCACCGGTCTCGACCCGCAGAACCGGGCGAACCTGTGGCAGCACATCCTGCGCATGCGCGAGGAGCACCGGATGACGATCGTGCTCACCACGCACTACCTCGACGAGGCCGACACCATGGCCGAGCGGGTCGTGGTCGTCGACCACGGCGAGGTGATCGCCGACGACACCGCCGCCGCGCTCAAGGCCAAGCTCGCCGGTGACCGGCTCGTCCTCACCGGCGACCTGCCGCTCATCGCGAAGGCCGCGGCGGCACTGGCCGGCGCCCGCGACATGTCCGAAAAATCCGGCGTGCTGGAGCTGCGCGTCAACGACGGGCCGGCCGCGCTGCCAGAGCTGATCGCCGCCGTCCCGGGCGGTGTGCGTACCGCTGAAATCCAACGACCCACGCTCGACGACGTCTTCCTGTCCCTGACCGGCCGCAACCTCCGGGAGAACTCATGAGTGGCCAGCAGCGCAGCGGAGGAGCCGCTCATCATGGGCTCAGTTTCAGCTCAGGGCGGCGCCGGAGCGCAGCGGAGGTGACGTCATGAGCACCTTGGCAATGCGCGACGTCGGCATCGTCGCGGCCCGCGAGCTGCGGCCGCTGCTGCGCTCGCCGTTCTCGCTGATCTTCGGGATGATCCAGCCGCTGGTCTTCCTCGCCCTGTTCGGGCCGCTGCTCGCCGGCTCCCTGCGCGGGCAGCAGGGCGGCCTCGGCGGCGACGTGTGGCAGTGGTTCGTCCCCGCGATCCTCGTGATGACCACGCTGTTCGGCACGTCCACGGTCGGCGCGAACCTGCTCGGCGAGTTCCTCACCGGCGCCCACGAGCGGATGCTCGTCACGCCGCTCGCCCGGCACGCGCTGCTCGTCGGCCGCGCCCTGAAGGAGATGGTGCCGCTCGCCGGGCAGGCGGTCGTCATCGTGCTGGTCATGCTGCCGTTCGGCTTCGACCTGCACCTCACCGGCGCGCTGCTCGGCCTCGCGCTGCTCACCGTCTTCGGCGTCGGCCTCGGCTCACTCAGCTACGCGCTCGCGGTCGCCGTACGCCGCAACGACTGGATGTTCTGGGTGGTCCACCAGACGCTGCTGTTCCCGCTCATGATCCTGTCCGGGATGCTGCTGCCCCTGGAGACCGGGCCGGGCTGGATGCGGGCACTGTCGCACTTCAACCCGCTCGCCCACATGGTCACCGCGGAACGTCTGCTGTTCGCCGGTACGGTCAGCGACCGCGCCGTCCTGTGGGGGGCGATCGCCGCGGGCGCGACGGCGGTCGTCGGGCTGACCGTCGGCATCCGGGCGATGCGCCGCTCCACCTGAGGCCCGGGCTACTCCCCCACGGCCTTGAACAACGCGCCGATCTCCGCCTGGGACAGGTGTCGCGTCCTGCCCGGGCGGAGATCGCCGAGCCGGATCGGGCCGATCTGCGTACGGATCAGCCGCTGCACCGGGAACCCGACCGCGTCGAACATCCGCCGCACGATGTGGTTACGCCCCTCGTGCAGGACCACCTCGACGAGCGCGACCTTGCCGTACGCGTCGACGACCCGGAACGAGTCGACCTTCGCCGGCCCGTCGTCGAGCTGGACGCCGGCCTTCAGCTCGCGGCCCATCGCCCGGGGCACCGGCCCGGCGATCTCCACCTGGTAGGTCTTGGCCACCTCGTACGAGGGATGCATGAGCTTGTGCGCGAGCCCGCCGTCGTTCATGAGCAGCAGCAGGCCCTCGCTGTCCAGGTCGAGCCGGCCGACGTGGAAGACCCGGGTGGTGAGGTTGGGCACGTAGTCGGCGAGCGCCTCGCGGCCCTTCTCGTCGTCCATCGTGGACACCACCCCGCGCGGCTTGTTCAGCGCGAGGTACACCAGCCGGGTGTCGGTGACCAGGCGCGAACCGTCGACGTGGATGACGTCGCGGGTCGCGTCGGCCTTGTCGCCGAGGGTCGCCTCCTTGCCGTTGACCGTGACGCGGCCCTCGTCGATCATCCGCTCGCAGGTGCGCCGCGACCCGAGCCCGGCCGCGGCCAGGATCTTCTGCAGCCGCTCCTCGTGCCGGGGCGCGACCGCGTCCGGCGGCGCGTCGAACGCGGAGCCCTCGAAGGTCAGCGGCGGGTCCTCGAACCGGTCGCCGGAATGGGTGGACGGGTCAACGCTGGGCATCGGCGATCTCATCAATGTCGTCGGGAAGGAACGGGGCGAGCGGCGGCAGCTGGTCCACGCTGTCCAGGCCGAGTTTCTCCAGGAACAGCGACGTCGTCCGGTACAGGAATGCCCCGCTTTCGGGCTCGCTGCCGGTCTCCTCGATCAGACCCCGCGTCACCAGCGTACGGACCACGCCGTCGCAGTTGACACCGCGGATGGCCGAGATGCGCGATCTGGTCACGGGCTGCTTGTAGGCGACCACGGCGAGTGTCTCCAGGGCCGCCTGCGTGAGCCGGATCTGCTGGCCGTCGAGGACGAACTTCTCCACGTACGACGCGTACTCCGCCCTCGTGTACAGCCGCCACCCGCCGGCGACCCGGCGCAGGTCGAACCCGAGCCCGAGCGCCGTGTACTGCCGGGCGATGTCCTCCAGGACCGCGCGGATGCGGTCGACGGGCTGGTCGAGCACCTGGGCGAGGCTGATCTCGGTGGCCGGCTCGTCGACGATGAGCAGGATCGCCTCGACGGCGCCGCGCAGCTCCGCGTCGGACATGACCGGGGCGGGCGGCTCGGCGGGCGCGGTCTCGGCGGCGGGGGCCACGGCCTGCGCGGGCACGTCGAACAGCGCCTCGTCACCGGCCGCGGGCTCCTCCACCGGCGCCTCGGCCGCGGGCTCGGGCTGCGCTTCGGGCTCGGGCTCGCCTTCTGCCGCGGGCTCGGCGTCGGAGTCCGCCTCGGGCCCGATCTCCGTCACAGCCTCGGCTTCCGCAACCAGCTCGGCTACCGCGACCGGCTCGGCTTCCGCGACCGACCCGGCTTCCGCGACCGGCTCGGCTTCCGCGACCGACCCGGGCACAGCTTCCACCACGGGCTCGGCGACCGGCTCGGGCTCAGGCTCCGCGACCGGCTCGGGCTCCGCCTCAGGTTGGGCCTCGGCGACCGGCTCGGGCTCGGGCTCCGCGACCGGCTCGGGCTCCGCCTCGGGCTGGGCCTCGGCGACCGGCTCAACCTCAGCGGCCGGCTCGGGCTCGGGCTCCGCGACCGGCTCCGCGACCGGCTCCGGCTCCGCGGCTGGCTCGGGCTCCGCGACCGGCTCGGCCGGTGGCTGGGGGCGAGCCCAGGGCGGGACCCAGTTCGCCGCCTGGTCGGCGAGCGACCTCGACTGGTCGTCCTGGCTCACTGGTCCACCTCGCTGTCCTGACCATTCTGCTCGCGTACGTCCGACTCGTCCTCATCCTGGTCCGCGGCGTCCGGCGAGGGCGCCGGGGCCGGTGCCGCCGCGGGGTCCGGCGGCGGGGCGGGCATGCCCTCGTACTCCTCGACCTCGATCACGGCGGCCGTCGCGTCGTCCGGCCCCGTCCACCGCACGAGCAGCTCGCCGAGCGCCTGGACCTGCTCGAAGGAGACCAGGTCCTCCCGGTACAGCTCCAGCAGGGCCAGGAAGCGGGCGACGACCTCCAAGGTCGACTCGCAGTCGATGCACAGCGCGCTGAACGTGGCCTCGCGCTGCTCGATGAGCCGGTCACGGACGATGTTGGCGTGTTCGCGGACGCTGACGCGGACCATGTGGATGTGGGCGATCGACACGACCGGCGGGCCGGCCTTCGGGGTGAACGCCTTCAGCGCCAGCTTCAGCAGCCGGGCCGGGCCGACGCCGAGGACCAGGTCGGGCAGAGCCTCGGCGTACTGCGGCTCGAGGGACACGGAGCGGGGGTAGCGGCGCGAGCCGACCGCTTCGAGGCCGGCGATGTACGCGGCGGCCTCCTTGAACGCCTTGTACTGCAGCAGCCGCGCGAAGAGCAGGTCGCGGGCCTCGAGCAGGGCCAGGTCCTCCTCGTTCTCCACGGTGGCCGACGGCAGCAGCCGGGCCGCCTTCAGGTCGAGCAGGGTGGCGGCGACGACCAGGAACTCCGATGCTTCGTCGAGGTCCCAGTCGTCGCCCATGGCGCGGATGTACGCGATGAAGTCGTCGGTGACCGTGTGCAGCGCGACCTCGGTCACGTCCAGTTTGTGCTTGCCGATGAGCTGCAGCAGCAGGTCGAACGGGCCGGTGAAGTTGGCCAGCTTCACCTGGAAGCCCACCGGCGCGGCGTCGGGGACACCCGGCACCGGCGCTGCGCCGGGTGACGGCGTGGCGGGGTCGGCGGCAGGCGCCGGGACGGCATCCGCGGTGGCGGGCGCCGACGCGGCGTCCACGGTGGCGGGGTCGGTCACCGGAAGACCGTAGCGCAGAAGGACCGGATTGCCGCTACAGGCGCCGCTCGGCCTGCTGGGCGATGACCTCGCGGGCCAACTGCCGGTAGTTGCGGGCGCCGGACGACGACGGGTCGAGGGTGGTGATCGGCGCGCCGGCGACCGTCGACTCCGGGAACTTCACGGTCTTGGTGATCACGGTCTGGTACACCTTGTCGCCGAACGCCTCCACGACCCGCTGCAGCACCTGGCGGCAGTGGGTGGTGCGGCTGTCGTACATGGTGGCGAGGATGCCCTCGAGCTCCAGGTCGAAGTTGAGCCGCTCGCGGACCTTGTCGATCGTGTCGAGCAGCAGCGCCACACCACGAAGTGAGAAGAACTCACATTCCAGCGGGATCATGACGCCGTGCGCGACGGTGAGCGCGTTGATCGCCAGCAGGCCCAGCGAGGGCTGGCAGTCGATCAGGATGTAGTCGTACTCCTTGAGCACGGGGCGCAGCACCCGGGCCAGGGCCATCTCGCGGGCGACCTCGGTGACCAGCTGGATCTCCGCGGCCGACAGGTCGATGTTGGCCGGCAGCAGGTGCAGGCCCGCGATGTCGGTCTTGATCCGGATGTCTTCGACGGTCACGTCGGAGTCCATCAGGATGTTGTAGATCGTCAGGTCGAGGTTGTGCGGGTTGACGCCGAGGCCGACCGACAGGGCACCCTGCGGGTCGAAGTCGACGAGCAGGACCCGCCGCCCGTACTCGGCGAGGGCCGCGCCCAGGTTGATGGTCGACGTGGTCTTGCCCACGCCGCCCTTCTGGTTGGCCATCGCGATGATCCGCGCCGGGCCGTGCCGGTCCATCGGCATCGGCTCGGGGATCGG
Source organism: Dactylosporangium sp. NPDC050688 (assembly GCF_040654515.1). NCBI lineage: Bacteria > Bacillati > Actinomycetota > Actinomycetes > Micromonosporales > Micromonosporaceae > Dactylosporangium > Dactylosporangium sp. NPDC050688. Next base: position 35,506 of record NZ_JBFAIC010000073.1, on the reverse strand, counting down.
CTTGCGCATCGTGTAGGCCGTCGGATCCGCCGGCCCGAGCTCCGCGCCGAGGTCAAGCGATGCCTGCTCGGCGCGCATCGTGGTCGTCCACGACTCCGCCTGGTCGCCCATGCCTGTCATCGAAACTCTTCGCCCCTCCCGGCGGCTCATCTCCACCCGGGGCCGATTCGTCGTCGGCGATCTGGGGAAGCGGGACGGCCGTTGCCCGACTGTACGTCACTGCAGGGTACATACCCCACTCTGCACGCCCGGCGTGTCGCGGATGCCTTCGTTGGGTACGGTCATCGTCGTGTTGGGACCAGGGGACGTGCTCGGCGACAGGTACCGCCTCGATGAGTTCGTCGCCAGCGGCGGCATGGGGCAGGTCTTCCGCGCCACCGACCAGACGCTCAACCGCACGGTCGCCGTGAAGGTGCTGCTGCCGGGCCTGACCCGCGACGCCGAGTTCGGCAGCCGGTTCCGGGCCGAGGCGCGGATCATGGCGTCCATCGGGCACCCCGGCGTGGTCGGCGTCTACGACTACGGCGAGAGCCCCGAGGGCACGATGTTCCTGGTCATGGCGTTCGTGGAGGGCCGGCCGCTGGGCGAGCGGATCATCCGCGAGGGCGGGCTGCCGGTGGCCGACACCATGGCGATCGTGGCCCAGGCCGCCGATGCGCTGCACGCCGCGCACAGCAACGGCATCATCCACCGCGACGTGAAGCCCAACAATCTGCTGGTCAGCAACGATGGGGCGGTGACGCTCGTCGATTTCGGCGTGGCCCGCTCGTCCAATGTGACGTCCGTCACGAAGGTCAACGCTGTGATCGGCACCGCGCTGTACATGTCGCCCGAGCAGGCGTCGGGCAAGCCGATCTCGCCGGCGACCGACATCTACGCCCTCGGCGCGGTCGCGTACCACTGCCTGACGGGCGCCCCGCCGTTCACCGGCAACTCGCCGCTCGAGATCGCGATCAAGCACCTGCAGGACGAGCCGCCACCGCTGCCGCCCGAGCTGCCGGGCAGCGTCCGGGCACTGGTCGAGCGGGCCATGGCCAAGGATCCGCAGGACCGCTTCCCGACGGCCGCCGCGCTCGCCGCCGCCGCCCGCGCCGCCCAGGACCCGACGTTGCAGGATGCGGCCACGGTACCGGTGGCGACACCGCGACGTTCCGTGACCACGCCGCGCGCGGCGGTCCCCGTGCCCCCGGACGGCACCGGCAGCCGGCGGGGCCGGCCGGCCTGGATCCCCGTCGCGATCGGGACGGCCCTGCTCGCGGTGGCCGGTGGCCTGGTGCTCGCGATCCTCGCGCTGACCGGCGACAACGGCCGCAACGAGCCTCCTGGCGGGCCGGGCGCCTCGCCGTCCACCGCCGTCGTCACGTCCGGCCCGGCACCGGGTGGCGAAGGCGCCACCCGTACCTCGGCAGCACCGTCGGAAAGCGCGTCCGCGTCCGCGTCGCCCAGCACCGAGACGACCACCGCCGCGCCGCCGCCCGCGACGAGCGAGCCGCCCCCGCCGGTGACGACCGCGCCGCCCGAGCCGACCACCGGCGGCCCGACCCCGCCTGTCGACGCCTCGGTCCCGCCCGCGTAGCCGGTCGGGCACATCCCGCGACGCGGGTGAGTTTTTGTCACACCCGCGTGCAACCCTTTCGTGCCGGGGCCCCGTCTACCCCGCGACGAAGGGAGCCCGAACGGGTGAACGAAGACGACGAAGCGCAGTTCCGGGAGTTCGTCGCCGCACGGTTCGACGGACTGCGTTCGCTCGCCTACCTGACGTGCGGGGACTGGCACACGGCCGAGGACGCCGTGGCCTCGTCCCTGGCGAAGCTCTACGTGCACTGGCACCGCGTCGACACACCCCTGGCCTACGTGCGGCGGGCGGTCGTGCACGCGCTGGTCGACGAGAGCCGCCGGCCGTGGCGGCGCAGGGAGCGCTCGGCGGGCTACAGCCTGCCCGAGCTGCCCGGCCCGGACCACGCCGACCAGGTCGACGAGCGGATCCGGATCCGCGCCGCACTCGCCCGGATGGCCCCCGGCCAGCGCGCCGTGCTGGTCCTGCGGTACTACGAGGGGCTGAGCGTTGAGGAGACCGCCGAGGTGCTCGGCCGGCAGCCGGGCACCGTCAAGAGCCAGACCGCCCGCGGGCTCACCGCCCTCCGCGCGCTGCTCGGCGCGGAGCCGCGCGACGACGACGACCAGGGCGTCCCAGGTCCCGGATCCAAGCTCACCCCAGGGCCCGGTGCTGAACCGGGCCGGCACGCACGGCCGCAGACCGGCGCTCACGAGATGGCGGACAGGAGGGAAGGGCATGGAGCACGACCTGCACAGTCTGCTGGCGGCGGCCAGGGACGACGCGCCGCCACCGCGACTCAGTATTGACGACATCACCTCCGCCGGCCGCCGGCTCGCCCGCCGTCGCCGCCGCACCATCCTGCTCTCCTCGGTCGCCGGCGGGGTCGCCGCGGTGATCGCCGGCGCGACCGCCGCGGTCGTGCTGCTCGCCCCGCCCGCCGTCACCCCGATCGTCAACCCCAACGGCAACCCCGGCCTCGCCGTCGTGAGCCAGTCCCCGGCCCGCACGGCCGAGTTCACCGCGGCCGGCGCCTTCCAGACGAACTTCTCCGGATACACCTCAGGCCGGTACGTCGTCGGCGACCCCGACCTCGTCACCACCGGCTACCAGCAGGCCGGCATCGACCTCAACGCCGCCACGCCGTCCGTCTCGGCCTCCTCGATGGCCGCGGACACCACCGCTCCCAGCGGCCAGCCGGGCGGCCGCGGCGAGGCGGCGCCCAGCGAGGGCCGCCTCGTCGTGTACAGCGCCGGTGCCTTCGACACACGCGCGTTCGCCAAGGCCGAGAAGCTCCAGGTCGCCGGCCGGACCGCCCTGCTGTACCTCGACGGCAACCCGTCGGCCCCGGCGACCCCCCTCGGCGGCGGCAAGTTCGCCTGCTGCCTGCCGCCGACCGTGCCGACGCTCGCCTGGCAGTACCTGCCCGACTCGTGGGCGGTCATCTACTGGTCCACCCCGGACACCGTGCCGACCCGCGCCGAGCTCATCGCCCTCGCCGAGGACATGCCCCCCGCCGAGCCCCGCGCCTTCCCCGCCGCCATCCACCTGAAGGACGTCCCGAAGGGGTACCGGCTGATCGCCGTCAGCACCCGCACGTCGTCCTACGACCGGACGAACCTGTCGGTGGTGCGGCTCGCCCTGAAACCGCTGGCCCTGCCGTTGACCGCCCCGCCCGACCTCGACGCCCACCAGTCGATCGTGCTCACCCTGGGCGTCTCCGACCCCGAGACGAGCGCCGCCATCGCCAAGGCGTCCTGCCGGCCGGGCGCCACCGCCTGCGCCCTGCTCCTGCCCGACGAGCAGTTCTTCCTGCAGGTGGAGAGCTCCGGCGAGCGCCCGCTGAGCACGGCGGAGCTGTCCCAGCTGCTCAAGTCGATGACCGTGGACGATCCCGAGGACCCGTCCACCTGGCCGGCGGCGACGGAGCACTTCACGTACTGACCGCCGCGGCCGCTTTCCCCGGCGCCGCTGCTCGGTGCGTCGCCGGGCGAGCGGCCGCCCCTGCCGGCCGCTCGGACGCTTCGATCGGGACGGCGGGTTGCTCCGCCCCGCGCAGGCCGGTCACGGTCAGCGGGAACGGTGACAGCCGGCGGGGACGCGCGGGTCACGGCGGGCTCGGGCCGGCCACAGCCGGCGGGGACGCGCGGGTCACGGCGGGCTCGGGCCGGCCACAGCCGACGGGCACGCGCCGGTCACGGCGGGCTCGGGCCGGTTACAGCCGACGGGCACGTGCCGGTTCACGGCCGGCGGGGCGCGCCGGTCACGGTCAGCGCGGGCCGTCCGCCTCGGGGGCCGGGCCGGCGAGCACGCGACAACGGCCGATGGCGGCGGCTGCAGATGCAGATGCGGCGCGCGGCGGCACGCCCGGAAGCGAACCTCGCTGGACGGCTCCCGCCGCCGGTAGCATCCGCCGCCGGTGGCGTCCTCAGCCGGTGGCGTCCGGGGCACCGCGGATCCCCCGCCTCGCCGCGAGGGATTCCTGATCGCGGCACACAACGCCCGCAACGCCGTGGGGCGGCCGGCAGGTCACCGCGCGGGCGCCCGATGACACCCAGTGGCATCAGCCGACGCCGTCGAGCGGCACGGCGAAAGCCGCGGGGCGCCTGCCTCGTGAAGGCGCCCCGCGGGGGTGGGTCACTTGTGCCGGTTGTACATGCGGGGCGTTTTGGCCTTGGCGCCCTTGCCGCCGGCGCCCTTGCCGCCGCCGTGCTGCTGCACGCCCGGGGGCAGGGACCGGTTGGCCTGGGCCCGGCGGATCGCCTCGAGCGGGTTCCGCGGGGGCCCCTCGGCCTCGGGTTCGGCGCCCTGGGCGGCGGTCTGGGCGGGCTCGGTGGCCTCGGTGTCGTCGGGGTGGTTGTCTGCGGTAGCGGCAGGCATGGCGTCTCCTTCGCGGATGACTTACGCGGGCGAGGTGCTCGGACCGGACAGCGCGAGCGACGTGCTCGGACCGGACAGTGCGGGCAGATGCGCGGGCCGGAGGGCTCGGACGTTGCCGGCGCCGGCGGCTCGTGCGACGTGAACGGTTCCGCGCGGTGGCGTGCGGACGACCCCGCGGGAACGGGACATGGACAGGCGTCAGCCGCACGGTGCGAAGCGGGAGTCAGCGAAAACCCACAACGGGGGCCGCTGGCAGACCCTGGGTCAGGGGTGCGGCGGCACGCGCGGCGTCAATGGGCTCAGAAACGCATGCGCCTACGGTAACACGCCTCACAAGGGTCCGGTGAGGTACCGCTGCAGCGTCGCCCCCACCTGGACGACAAGCGTCTCAGGGGTGGCGCCGGCGACCGGGGGCAGCCGCAGGATGTGGCGGCACAGGGCGAGGCCGAGCATCTGGGTGGCGACCAGGCCGGCCCGCAGCGCGGCCTCGGCGGGGTCGGCGCTGACCCGCAGGGCGACCGGGGCGACCTGCTCGCGGAACACGCCGCGCAGCCGCTCGGCGGCGTCCTCGTCGGTGGCGGCGGAGCGCAGCAGGGTCAGCAACGCGTCGTCGGTCGGGTCGCCCTCCCAGCGCTGGATGAAGTGGGCGACGAGGGTCTCGCCGAGCCGGTCGCGGGGGATGCCGTCCACGTCCGGCAGGCGCAGGTCGGCGTCGACGGCGGCGGCGAACAGCTGGGCCTTGTTGCCGTAGTACCGCATGACCATGGAGGGGTCGATGCCGGCGTCGGCGGCGATGGCGCGGATCGTGGCGCGCTGGTAGCCGCCGGCGGCGAACCTGGCCCGCGCGGCCCGCAGGATCTCGGCGCGGGTGGTGTCGGAGCGTCGCGGCGGCTGCGACTCGTTCATGCCCACAACCGTAGGCCAACGGCCGTTGACACTCCAGTCAACACGTGTTGGCATTGACGGGTGTACGACGTCATCGTGGTCGGCGCGCGACCGGCCGGCGCCGCGACCGCCATGCTGCTGGCCCGGCGCGGGCTGAAGGTCCTGGTGGTCGACCGGGCCCGGTTCCCCAGCGACACCCTGTCGACCCATCAGGTGCAGCCGGCGGGGATCGACCGCCTGTGCCGCTGGGGCCTGCTCGGCCGGCTGCTGGCCGCCGGCACCCCGGCCACCGACCGGGTCCGCTTCGACGTCGGCGGCACCGAGCAGTTCCTCGGCGTGTTCGCCGGCACCGTGCCGGTGCGGACCTTCCGCCGCCCGGCCAACGTGGCGCGGATCCTGCTGCAGCGCGCCCGCCGGTGAGCGGTTCAGCGCGCCCGCGGGTGAGCCGTCGCGTACACCTCGCGCAGCTTGTCGACGGTGACCAGGGTGTACACCTGGGTCGTGGTCACGGAGGCGTGCCCGAGCAGCTCCTGCACGACCCGGATGTCGGCGCCGCCGTCGAGCAGGTGCGTGGCGAAGGAGTGCCGCAGCGTGTGCGGTGACACGCCGTGCGGACCGTCGACGGGCAGCCCGGCCCGGACGGCCGCCTTGCGCAGGATCGTCCACGCGCTCTGCCGCGACAGCGCGCCGCCGCGGGCGTTGAGGAACACCGTCGGCACGCCGGTGCCGTTGGCGACGAGGGTCGGGCGGGCGCGGACCAGGTACACGTCCATCGCGGTGCGCGCGTAGCTGCCCATCGGCACCAGGCGGGTCTTGCCGCCCTTGCCGCGCAGCAGCACCATGCCGTGCGTGCCGGTGAGGTCGAGGTCGTCCACGGCGATGCCGACGGCCTCGGAGATGCGGGCGCCGGTGCCGTACAGGAACTCCAGCAGCGCCTGGTCGCGCAGGCCGAGCGGCCCGGCGTCGGCGGCGGTGGCGAGCAGCCGCGACACCTGGTCGACGTCGAGGGCCTTGGGCAGCCGTTTCGGCAGCGACGGCGGTTTCACGTCCCGCGACGGGTCGGTCGGGGCGAGCCCTTCCAGGAGCAGGAACCGGTGCAGCCCCCGCACCGCGCTGGCGGCCCGTGCCGCCGAGGACGCCGACAGCGCCGGGTGCTCCTCGTCGCCGGCCCGCAGCGCCGCGACGTGCCCCGCGATGTCGCGCGGGCCGACGTCGGCGAGGTCGCCGATGCCGCCGGCCGCGAGCCAGTCCACGTAGCGGTCGAGGTCGCGCCGGTACGACGCCAGGGTGTTCTCGGCGAGCGCCCGCTCGACGGTCAGGTGGTCCAGGTACACGTCGACGGCCTTGCGCAGCACCGCGGCACAGGCCGCGGCCGACGCTGCGGCCCCCGGCGAAGCGGCAGGCGCCGACCCCGAAACGGCAGGCGACGGCGAAGCGGCAAGCGCCGACCCCGAAACGGCAGGCGACGGCGAAGCGGCAAGCGCCGACCTCGAAGCGGCAGGCGACGGCTCCGAAGCGACCGACGCGGACGCCCCCGAAACGGCCGGCGCCGGCACGCCGGCGGCCGCCGTGGCCCGGTCGGGGGCCACGGCGGTGTCCGCCGGGTCGAGGTGCACCGTCGCTAGGCCAGCACGTCCGCCAGCGGCAGGTGGCTCATGCCGTGCGCGTCGGCGACCGGCCCGTAGGTCACGTGCCCGTCGTGGGTGTTGAGGCCGAGCGCGAGCGCCGGGTCGCGGCGCAGCGCTTCGCGCCAGCCCCGGTTCGCCAGCTCCAGCGCGTAGGGCAGGGTCACGTTGGTGAGGGCGTACGTGCTGGTGTGCGGCACCGCGCCGGGCATGTTCGCCACGCAGTAGAAGATCGAGTCGTGGACCTTGTAGGTCGGCTCGGCGTGCGTGGTGGGGCGGGAGTCCTCGAAGCAGCCACCCTGGTCGATGGAGATGTCGACGAGGACGCTGCCGGGCTTCATCCGCTTCACCAGGTCGTTGGTGATGAGCTTCGGGGCCTTCGCGCCGGGCACGAGGACCGCGCCGATGACGAGGTCGGCGTCGAGCACGGCACGCTCGATCTCGTAGCTGTTGGACGCGACGGTCTGCAGGTGCCCCTGGTAGATCGCGTCGGCGCCGCGCAGCCGGGAGATGTTCTTGTCCAGCAGCAGCACCTCGGCCTGCATGCCGAGCGCGATCGCGGCGGCGTTGAGGCCGGAGACGCCGGCGCCGATGACGACGACCTTCGCGGCATAGACGCCGGACACGCCGCCGAGCAGCACGCCGCGCCCGCCGCCGGCCCGCATCAGGTGGTACGCGCCGACCTGCGGGGCGAGCCGCCCGGCGACCTCCGACATGGGGGCGAGCAGCGGCAGGGAACGGTCGGGGAGCTCCACGGTCTCGTACGCGATGCCGGTGACCTTGCGCTCGACGAGCGCGTCGGTGCACGCCTTCGACGCGGCCAGGTGCAGGTAGGTGAACAGGACCTGCCCGGCCCGCATGCGGTGGTACTCCTCGGCGATCGGCTCCTTGACCTTCAGGACCAGGTCGCCGGCGGCCCAGGTGTCGTCGGCGGTCGGCAGGATCTGCGCACCCGCCTCGCGGTACTCCTGGTCCGTGATCGACGAGCCCTCGCCGGCGCCGGCCTCGATGAAGACCTCGTGCCCGTTCGCGGCGAGCTCGTGGACTCCGGCGGGGGTGATCGCCACCCGGTACTCGTGGTTCTTGACCTCGCGCGGAACTGCGACCTTCACGTTTCGTGACCCCTCTCCACCAGCGACCGTGACGCTGCGTGTACAAGCGGCAGTCTATGGCCCCGCAACGACCCGCGAAGGCAGCACAGTGTGAACTCCTCCGCTGGCAGATTGACACAGTGTTGCCTGCTGGTCGGCAACGGCCGCCCGAACGGCTGATCTATGCTGTGCGGCCATGACCGTGTACGGCGGACCCCGCCCGACGCCGCCCGGCGCACCGCCTGGCGCACCGCGTGGTGCCCCCGGTGGTGCATGGCCGCGCATCACCCAGGATCCGCTGCTGTTCGGCGCGTTCGGGTTCCTGGTGGTCGCGGTCGTCGCCGGTCTGATCTTCGCATTCCAGGGTGGCGGGGGCGGCAAGGGCGGCCCGAGCCTCGCCGAGCAGCAGACTGCGGCGCCGGCCGGGCCGGCCCCGTCGCAGGCCGCCTCCAGCGCCGCGCCGCCGCCGTCGAGCGCGGCGCCGTCACCGACCCCGCCGCAGGGGCTGCTGCCGGCGAAGCCGACGCTGCTGCGCGCCTCGCACTCCGGGCTGTGCCTGCAGGCCGCTGAGGGCAACGGCGGCGAGGCCACCCAGATGCCGTGCGACAACAACCCGACGCAGGTGTGGATGCCGCAGTCGGTGTCCGGCGCCCAGAACGTGTACCGGTTCGTCAACACGAAGGACAACCGCTGCCTGGACGTCAACGGCGCGTCGAAGGACAACGGCGCCCAGATCGTGCAGTGGGACTGCCACGGCGGGGCCAACCAGCAGTGGCGGCTGCAGCGCGACGGCGACGGTTTCCGGTTCGTCAGCCTCAACAGCGGCCGCTGCATCGGCGTCGACTCCGGCAGCCCCGCCCCGGGTGCGGCGGTCCGCCAGTGGGACTGCGACAACTCCGGCAACCAGCGCTGGCAGGTGCCGAAGTAGGGGTTCCCGAAGTGGAGGTTCAGAGGGCGGCGATGTCGCGGGACTCCAGGATCCGTTTCGGCGCGCCCTCCCGGGCGACCCGCAGCATCGCCAGGCCGATCTGCTCGGTGGTGGTGGCGATGCCGGGCGCGAAGCGGACCAGCGGGGCGGTGACCGGGCGCAGCAGGGTGTACAGCACGCGGAACAGCCGGACCTTCGACACCGCGCCGTGCCTCGGCTGGATGAACCCGGGCCGGAACATGTAGGCCCGCAGGTCCATGCCGAGCAGCGCGTCCTCGGTGGCGCCCTTCACCTGGGCCCACCGGGCGCGGCGGGTGGTGCCGGTGCCGGCCCCGGACACGTAGACGAACGTGCTGCCCGGTGACACGGCCCGCGCGGCGGCGAGGGTGTAGTCGAACGTGATCCGCCGGTACAGCTCCGGTGACATGCCGACGGAGCTGACGCCGAGGCAGAAGAAGCACGCGTCGTAGCCGGCGAGGCCGACGCCGGTGAAGTCGGTGAAGTCGGTGTGCGTGACCTCGCGCAGCTTCGGGTGCCGCTGCCCGGTCGAGGCCCGGCCGACGACGAGGACCTCGGTGACGTCGTCGGCGAGCAGGCACTCGCGCAGCACACCCTTGCCGACCATGCCGGTGGCGCCGAAGACGATGACCCTCACGCCTTTCATCATGCCCGCAGCACGGACAGGGTGGCGCCCTCGAGGGTCGTGTACAGGTCCGAGTCGGTGAATCCGGGGCCGGTCTCCTCGCCGATATAGACGTCGACGTGCTTCGAGCCGCCCAGGCCGGGGGTGAACTCGTCGACGATCGTCCAGGTCGGCGCCTTGAGCCGGGCGCAGACGGCGGCGGTGACCTCGGCGGTGCCGCACCGCAGGACGCTGAAGCGGGTGCCGGCGGGCAGCACGTCACCGTCGGCAGCGGCGGACACCCACGGGACCAGGGGGCGGCCGGCGGTGTCGCGCGGCGCGGTGTCCATCCAGTACCCGGTGTCGTAGGACCAGTTGAGGTACTGCCCGTCGGCGGTCCGCCCCGTCCCCTCGTCCTTGACGGCCTTGACGAACGACGCCGGGAACGTGCCGAGGTCCCGCTGGTCGCGGCCCTTCCGGCAGTCGATCGTCGGGCAGCCGGTGACCTGCTGCGACGCGCCGCCGTGCAGCGTGGCGACGGCGGTGTAGTAGACGGTGACCTCCCAGCCGGTCGACGGCACGGGGCTGCGGCCAGCGGCGGGCGGCGGCACGCCGGAGATGCCGGGCAGGGCACCGGTCTGCGGCGGGTGCCCGGGGGTCTTCTCGCCCGGCGCCGTCCCGCCGGGCGACGGCGTGCCGGACGTGCACGCCGCGAGCAGGGTCACCGCGAGGAGGAGGACCGCACGTCGTACCACATCCTGATCTTCTAATCCTGGGGGCGGCGGCGCTCCTGTTTGCGCAGCGCGGTGCGGCGCTTGTCGGTGAGCCGCCGCTCGATTGCGCCCTTGGAGGGTTTCGTCCGTTTCCGCGGCCTCGGTGGCGGGGCGATCGCCTGCGCGATCACGGACACCAGGCGCTCCTCGGCCGCGCGCCGGTTCTGCAGCTGCGAGCGGTGCTCGGACGCGACGATCGACAGCACCCCGTCGACGAGCCGGTTGCCCAGGCGCAGCAGTGCCCGCTCCTTCAGCGGCTCCGGCAGCGCCTGGGTCGCGGCCAGGTCGAAGCGCAGCTCGACGCGGGAGTCGGTGGTGTTCACCGACTGCCCGCCGGGCCCGCCGGAGCGGCTGAACCGCCACCCGAGCTCGGCGCGCGGCAGTGCAATGTCATCGGTGACCCGCAAGTCGTCGTCCACGTGGTCAAGGATGCGGGTTCCGGTCTGCATCTTGCACTGCAGGGTGACTTCCGCGCGTGTTCCGTGCCGGCTCGGGGTACTCTCGGCTCGTCGCAGCGGAGACGCAGCGGAAAGGTGACACCGTGGCCGAGGCCGTCGAGACGGCACTGTTCGTCGAGGAGTTCGACGCTGAGCAGATCACCCCGGTGCGGCACGCCGTGAGCCGCGCCGCCGCGGCCGTCGGGCTGCTCGGCCAGCGCCTCGAGGACTACGTCCTGGCCGTCAACGAGATCGTCACCAACGCGGTGCGCCACGCCGGCGGGCGCGGCGCGGTGCGGCTGTGGACGGCCGGCGGCGTGCTGCTGTGCGAGGTCACCGACAAGGGCTCCGGCATCCCCGCGGAGCGGCTGGACGGCAGGTCGCTGCCGCCGAGCCACGCGGTCAGCGGCCGCGGCCTGTGGCTGGCCCGGCACCTGGTCGACGAGGTCACGGTGCAGTCGACGCCCGCGGGCACAATTGTCACGCTGCGCAGCTCACTGGCGGGTTAGCATCCTGACGTGCTCCGCCCCTCCTACCCCATCCGGACCGCCCGCCTGGCACTGCGCCCGTTCGCCGAGCGCGACTTCGACGACCTGCACGCCCTCACCGGCAACCCCGACGTGGTGCGCTACCTCTACTGGGAGGTCCACGACGAGGAGATGACCCGGGCGTCGCTGAAGAACCGCATCGCGCAGAACGCGCTCACCGCCGAGGGGCAGTGGCTGGTCCTGGCGATGGACCTCGGCGGCCGGGTCATCGGCCAGGTCGTGCTGAAGTGGGAGAGCGCGCTGAGCCGCCAGGGCGAGCTCGGCTTCGTCGTGCACCCCGACTTCCACGGCAAGGGCTACGCCTTGGAGGCGTCCGAGGCGATGCTGCGCCTGGGCTTCGAGGAGCTCGGCCTGCACCGCATCTGCGGCAAGTGCGACACCCGCAACGTGCCGTCGTGGCAGCTGCTGTCCCGGCTCGGGATGCGCCGCGAGGCGCACTTCGTGGAGGACGAGCTGTTCAAGGGCGAGTTCGGCGACCAGTACGTCTACGCGATGCTCGACCGCGAGTGGCGGGCCCGTCACACCTCGTCGACGTAGTACCACACGCCGTCGGTCTTCACGAACCGGCTGGTGTCGTGCATGACCCCGGGCTTGCCGTCGGCCTCGTAGCGGGCCTTGAACTCCACGGTGCCCTCGGTGTCGAACAGCCCGCCGCCGGTGCGCTGCAGGATGTACAGGCCCTGCCAGTGCTGGCCGTCCTCGACCGTCAGCATCCGCGGCCGGGTCTTGTCGTGCCAGGTGCGCAGCAGGAAGTCGCGGTCGCCGACCACGTACGCGCTGTACCGGGCGCGCATCAGCAGCTCCGCGCTCGGCGGCGTCTCGGCCCCCCGGTGGAAGCGGCCGCAGCAGTCGTCGTAGGGCTCGCCGAGCCCGCACGGGCAGAGTGACATGTCACGTGACATGTCAGGATTGTCCACGATGGTGCTGCGGGCTCACGCCGCGGACCCGCTTGAACGCCGCGCTCAGCGCGAAAGCACCCCCGTAGCCCACCCGCCGGGCCACCGCGCCGAGGGTCGCGCCGGGCTCCAGCAGCAGGTCGGCGGCGAGGGCGAGGCGCCAGCCGGTCAGGTACGCCATCGGCGGCTCCCCCACGACGTCGGCGAACCGCCGCGCGAGCAGCGCCCGGGACACCCCGACCTTCGCGGCCAGGGTGGCGACCGTCCACGGGTACGCCGGGTTGTGGTGCAGCAGCGCGAGGGCCGGCCCGACGACCGGGTCGGCCTGCGCCCGGTACCAGCCGGGGGCGCCCGCCTCGGGCCGGTCGAGCCAGCCGCGCAGCGCGGAGATGAGCATCAGGTCCAGCAGCCGGTCCAGGACCGCCTCCTGCCCGGCGCGGTCCTTGGCGATCTCCTGCGCCAGCAGCGCGACGAGCGGCCCCTCCTCGCGCACCACGAGCGCGTCGGGCAGGGCGGTGAGCAGGCGCCGGCCGACCTCGCCGGCCAGCTCGTAGGCGCCGGTGATGACGAGGGTCGGGCCGTCGGCGTCGGTGCCCCAGGTGCGGACCCCGAGGTGCATCTCCTCGGCGAGGTCCCGGCCGTCGGGCGTGGTGCACCGCTGCCCGGGGTGGATGACGACCTGCGGCTCGGTGCCCGGCGGGTCGGCCACCGTGTAGTGCCCCGGCCCGCGCACGACCATCACGTCGCCCGGCCCGATCGTGCGGGCGGTGCCGTGGTCGGGGACGTACGTGGCCCGGCCCCGCACCATCGCGACGAGCGCCAGGGGCGCCTCGTCACGGATCCGCAGCGACCACGGCGGGGTCAGCACCGAGCGCAGCAGGAACGCCCCGCGCGCCCGCGGCCCGTCCAGCAGCGCCGTCAACGCGTCCACACCGTAGACGATGACACATGCATCGGCGATGCTCGACCATGGCCCGTCTGCGCCGCAGCGGATTGACTGGTCCGCATGGAACAGTTGCGCAGCGCCGTCCTCGCCGCGGCGACCCTCTTCGCCGGCCTGTCCGCGGGCGTCTTCTTCGCCTACTCCACCTCGGTCATGCTCGCCCTGCGCAAGGTCGACGACCGCACGTTCGTCGACGTCATGCAGAGGATCAACGCCGCGATCCTCAACGGCTGGTTCCTCACCGCGTACGTCGGTGCCCTGCTCGCCGCGGTCGCCGCGGTCCTGCTGCACCTCGGCGGCGGGCACCGGGCGACGCTGCCGTGGCTGGTCGCGGCGGCGCTGCTCTACGCCGTCGTCTTCGTCGTCACCGCGGCGGTGAACGTGCCGCTGAACAACCAGCTCGACGCCGCCGGCCTGACCGACCCCGCGGCGGCGCGGGCCGCGTTCGAGGCGTCGTGGAACCGGTGGAACACAGTCCGCACGGTGTCCTCGGCCGGCGCGCTGCTCACCCTCGCCGTCGCGCTGCTGCGGCACTGACGGGCACCGGCCCGGGGCAGCCCCCGGGCCGGTAGGTGGCGGGTCAGGTGGCGGAGGCGGCGGGGCGCAGCGTCTTCCAGCCGCGGTCGCGGGCGTGCGCGGCGCCCAGCACGCCGACCATGCAGGCCGCGTTGGTGATCTCGCCGCTGAGCGCCATGCCGACGGCCGCGTCGAGGTCGATCCAGTGCAGTTCCATCTCCGCTTCCTCGTGGGTACGGGCATGCCGCTGGTCCTCGGGCACCGGCGTGATGTCCCGCGCGAGGAACAGGCGGATCTTCTCGTTGGAGCAGCCCGGCGACGGGTGGACCTCGGCCAGCAGGTCCCAGGTGGCGGCGGTGAGGTCGACCTCCTCGGCGAGCTCCCGGGCGGCCGCGTCGACGAGCGGCTCGCCCTCGACGTCGACGAGCCCGGCGGGCAACTCCCACAGCACCTGCCGGACGGCCGGCCGGTACTGGCGCACCAGCGCGACCCGCCCGTCGGTGTCCACGGCGACGACGCCGACCGCGCCGACGTGCACCATGTAGTCACGCTTGACGGTGTCGCCGCCGGGCATGACGACGTCGTCGGTGAAGATCGCGAAGACCCTGTTGCGCAGCCGCTCCGTGTGCGACAAGACCTCGTAGGTCATGCCGTCCCCTCCGCTGCGCTCCGGCGCCGGCCTGACCTCCACCCTGAGCTGCTGATTCGCGGCCCTCCGCTGCGCTCCGGCCCGCTCATGCGTCCACGGTTTCCAGCTCGACCGGGAGGCGGTCGGCGGCGTTGTACGCGACGGCTGCGCCGACGAACGCCGCGAACAGCGGGTGCGCCCGGGTCGGGCGGCTCTTGAGCTCCGGGTGCGCCTGGGTGGCGACGAAGAACGGGTGCCGCTCCCGGTCCAGCTCGACGAACTCGACCAGGCGCCCGTCCGGCGACGTGCCGGAGATCAGCAGGCCGGCGCCGGTCATCGCGTCGCGGTAGGCGTTGTTCACCTCGTACCGGTGGCGGTGCCGCTCGGAGACCTCGGGCACGCCGTACGCCTCCGCGGTCAGCGTGCCGGGGGCCAGAACCGCCGGGTACGCGCCGAGCCGCATCGTGCCGCCCAGGTCACCCTTGCCGGCGACGATGTCCTCCTGGTCCGCCATGGTCGAGATGACCGGGTCGGTGACGTCGCTGTCGAACTCCAGGGAGTTGGCGCCGGCGATGCCGGCCACGTTGCGCAGCACCTCGATCGTCATGCACTGCAGGCCGAGGCACAGCCCGAGGGTCGGGATGCCGTGCTCGCGGGTGTACTGGGCGGCGCCGATCTTGCCCTCGATGCCGCGCACGCCGAAGCCGCCGGGGATGACGACGCCGTCGACGCCGGCGAGGGCCTGGGCGGCGCCGGCCGGGGTGGTGCAGGTGTCGCTGGGCACCCAGCGGATCTCGACCCGGGCGCGGTGCGCGAACCCGGCGGCCCGCACGGCCTCGGTGACCGACAGGTACGCGTCGGGCAGGTCGACGTACTTGCCGACGATCGCGACGGTGACCGTCTGCCGCGGGTGGTGGACCCGCTCCAGCAGGTCGTCCCACTTCTTCCAGGCCACGTCCCGGAAGGACAGGCCGAGGCGGCGCACCACGTACGCGTCGAGGCCCTCCTCGTGCAGCACCCGCGGGATGTCGTAGATGCTCGGCGCGTCCGGCGCGGACACGACCGCCTCGGTGTCGACGTCGCAGTAGAGGGCGAGCTTGTTCTTCGTCTTCTCCGGGATCTGCCGGTCGGAGCGGCACACCAGCGCGTCGGGCTGGATGCCGATGCTGCGCAGGGCGGCGACGGAGTGCTGGGTCGGCTTGGTCTTGAGCTCGCCGCTCGGGGCGAGGTACGGCACCAGCGACACGTGCAGGAAGAAGCAGTTGTCGCGGCCGATGTCGTGGCGCACCTGGCGGATCGCCTCGAGGAACGGCAGGGACTCGATGTCGCCGACGGTGCCGCCGACCTCGGTGATGACGACGTCGGGGGCCACCCCGTCGGCGTCGGGCGCCGACATGGCCCGGATCCGGGCCTTGATCTCGTTGGTGACGTGCGGGATGACCTGCACGGTGTCGCCGAGGTACTCCCCGCGGCGCTCCTTGGCGATGACCGCCGAGTAGATCTGGCCGGTGGTGACGTTGGCGTTGCGGGACAGGTCCTGGTCGAGGAACCGCTCGTAGTGACCGATGTCGAGGTCGGTCTCGGCGCCGTCCTCGGTGACGAACACCTCGCCGTGCTGGAACGGGTTCATGGTCCCGGGGTCGACGTTGAGATACGGGTCCAGCTTCTGCATGACGACCCGCAGACCGCGGGCGCTGAGCAGACTGCCGAGGCTGGAGCCGGTCAGACCCTTGCCGAGTGAGGAGGCGACGCCCCCGGTGACGAAGATGTGCTTAGCCTGCCGGCTCGCACCGGTCCGTGTCGAAGAGCGATCCACGGGAGTTCAGCCTAACAGCAGGTGAACGGCATCGCTCCGGACACTCCGGCCTGCTCAGCCGTTGGGACGATCACCGGGTGCGGTCGTCGGCATGGTCCAGCACGCGCAGGCACGCCAGGACCGTCAGCGGCGCGGCGGTGGCGAGGGCGGCGCCGAGGACGTTGAGCGACACCCCTTCCACGACCCCGGCGAGCAGGCTGGCCAGCACCAACCCGGCGAGCGCGCCGCGCATCGGCGGGAACACCCCGAGCAGCCGGCGGAACCCGCCCCAGTCGCGCTGCAGCACGAACGTCACGTACAGCACGGTGCCGATCACCAGGATGGTCAGCGGGCTGGTGACCGTTGTCACGACGTTCGCCTCGGCGATGCGCCGGGCGATGTACCCGGCGGTGCCGTCCTGGGTGCGCACGAGCAGCCGGCCGACGCTGCTGCGCTGGTCCTCGGGGCGGAACAGGTCCAGCACGCCGATGCCGGCGGTGACGGTGAGCGCCGCGGCGACCGCCCAGATCAGGCGGGTGATCGTCAGCCAGCCGCCGACGGCCATCGCCGCGGCCACGCACACCCCGGCGGTCAGCGCGACCGCGCCGGAGGCGTCCGCACCCAGGTACGGGCTGCCGATGACGACCAGCCCGGCGGCGCCGACGACGGACATGACGAACGGCCGCCACCGCCGCTCGAAGCGCTGCGCGAGGCTGGCGCCGCCGAGCAGCACCCCGGTGACGAGCAGCCCGAGGCCGATCACGCCGACCCCGGCGTAGCGGCCGCCGACCGCGGCGGAGTACCCGGCGACGCCGTTGAGCTGCAGCCGCGCCCCGGTGAGCACGTCGAGCGCGACGGCGAGCGCGCCGACGGCCGCGACCCCGCCGAGCGGTGCGTTGGCCCGGCTCCGCGACGACGTCCACGCGATGATCAGCGTCGCGACGGCGAGCGCGGCGAGGGTCACCCCGGCGAACCCGAGGCCCGGCGACGACCAGCGCCACCACGGCAGCAGGTCCGCGACGAGCGCCGCCGGCACCGCCAGCGACGCCGCGATGAGCAGCACCTCCGCGGCGCGCACGACGACCCGCGGCGCGGGCGGGTGCGCGACCGGGCCGGCGGGCCGCCGGGCCCACCGCAGCAGCGGCACCACCAGCACGAACAGCGCCAGCTCGGCGACCACGAGCAGGGTGAAGAAGGTCGAGCCGACCCGTTGCTGGACGCTGGCCTCCCGGTCGGCGTCGGCGAGGCGTTCGACGGCCCGCTCGACGGAGCCGGGCCGCCCGTCGCTCATGGTGGCGGCGCCGCCGGCGAAGAGCTTGCCGGGGATCGGCCGATCCAGGGCGGCGAGGGCGGTCGGGGCGAGGTCGACGACCTGCACGTACCCGGGCCGCGACGTCGACGGCGAGGTGAGCCAGCCGCCGGTGTACCCGGGGCCCTGCGCGATCGCCACGTGCAGGCGGGTGCCGGCCTCCAGATCGGACAGGCCGGCGAGCACGACCACGGCCCGCTCCGGCCGGTCGGCGATGACCCTGGCCAGGGCGGCGTCGGCGCGGCGGGCGTCGCCGGCGCGGGTCGCGGCGTCGGTCCCGGTGATCTCGCCGAGGTCGATGAGGGTCAGCGCGCACGCCGACAGCAGGTTCTCGTCGACGGTGGTGGCGTACCGGTCGACCCGCCCGTACGGCCGGGCGGCGGCGACGGCGGCGCCCGGCCCGACGGCGGTGGTGCACCGCACGCCCTCGGCCAGGGCACCCGGCTGGGCGCCCCAGTGCAGGGCCCGGTTCTTCGCCACGACCCCGCCGTGGTCGGGCAGCGACGCGCCGGTCGTCGTCCCGTCCGGCGAGATGGACACCGCCAGCGGCGGGCATTGCGAGGTGACCGGGCCGGTGGTGAACGTCGCGTAGTTGCCGGCGCCGAGCGTGAGCCAGCCGTCGCCGGCGCAGGTGACCCGCCGCGCGGAGCGCACCGACAGCGCGCCGATCGCGCCGTCCTGCGCCAGCTGCCACATCGTCGGGGTGTCGGTCGGGTTGACGTCGTCCCAGCGCAGCCCGGCGACCCCGACGATGATCACGTAGTCGGCGGACGGCGCGACCGTGTCCGACGCGGGCCGCGGGATGAGGGCGAGCAGGGCGACGACGCCCACCAGCAGCGCGAGCAGCGCCGGGGTGAAGCGGTGCAGCCAGTGCCGCATCAGCGGGCCCCGCGGGTGCGGCGGGTCACGCCCTTCCGGCAGCTCCCGGCAGCTGCGCGTACACCGCCTCGACCTGCTCCAGGGTGTCGCGCTCGGTCGGCCAGGTCGCCGCCCGGGCCAGTCCTCGCCGCCGCAGGTCCTGCAGTGCGGCCGGGTCGGCGAGCAGCTCCTCGGCGGCGGCGGTGAACCCTTCCACGTCGTGCGGCTCCACCAGCCGCGCC
The DNA here is from genome assembly GCF_040654515.1 of Dactylosporangium sp. NPDC050688. Taxonomy (NCBI): domain Bacteria; kingdom Bacillati; phylum Actinomycetota; class Actinomycetes; order Micromonosporales; family Micromonosporaceae; genus Dactylosporangium; species Dactylosporangium sp. NPDC050688. The sequence continues at coordinate 16,975 of NZ_JBFAIC010000073.1, read as the reverse complement.
GCGTCGCCGACGACCTCGGGGATCCCGCCGACGGCGGTGGCGAGCAGCGGCACCCCGGCGGCGAGGGTCTCCTGCACGAACAGCGGCTGGCCCTCCCACACGCTGGTGACGACGACGAGGTCGGCGGCGGCGAGCAGGTCGGGCACGTCGTCGCGGTAGCCGAGCAGGTGCACCGGCGCGTGCTCGGCGGAGATGCGCTGGGCGAGGGTCATGTACGACGGCCCGCTGCCGGCGATCGCGACGAACGGCTGCGGCTTGGTCCACTTCGCCGCGACCAGGGTCTCGAACCCCTTCTGCGGGTGCAGCCGGCCAACGGCGAGCACGAGGGGCCGGCCGGGCTCCACGCCGAGCTCCTCGCGGACCTCGTCGCGGCCGCGGGCGGCGGGCGGGCGCACCGGGGCGGGCACGAGCGCGAGCCGCACGTCGCGGCCGCCGAGCTCGCGGACCCGCGCGACGAGGTCGCTGGACACGCCGAGGGTCACGTCGGCGGCGCGGGCCACCCGCCGCTCGAGCGGGTGGTAGAGCTTCGCCCGCAGGCCCTGCGCCAGGACCAGGTTGTGCCAGGTGACGACGAGCGGGGTGCCGGCGGGGCGGGCGAGCGCGGCGACGAACCCGGCGCGCAGCCCGTGCGCGTGCACGACGCCGGCGCCTTTGAGCCGGCTGCTGAGCGAGCGGCGCAGCGCCCGCACGGCGAGCAGGTCGCCCGGCTGGGGGCTGGCGGGGATCTCGACCGGCACGAAGGTCGCGCCCCGGTCGCTGAAGCCGAACTGGGCGTCGGTCGCGGCCGGGCCGTGCACGCTGACCTCGCTGCCGTGCCGGACCAGGCCTTCGGCGAGCATGCCGACGTGCCGGCCGACGCCGCCGGTGCTCGACGCCAGGACCAACGCGATGCGGGCGCCCACCCCTCAGCCCTTCCTGTGTATGAGCCCCTGCAGGCTCCCCCGGTCCGTGGCCGCCACCCCGGCGAGGAAGACCACCGCCACCACGACCCCGCACAGCATGCCCTGTGCGCTCGCCCCGAGGACATCTGGGGTCCCGCCGCCCCACAGCAGACGCCTGAGTGCCGATGCGACGACCGCCGCGACGACCGCCGATGCGACGGCGGCGGCAGCGGTACGCCCTGAGCCCGCGACCGTCGCGGCACCGGCGCTGCGGCGCACGGCCACCAGCAGCGCCGCCGCGAGCACGAGCATGCCGACGGAGTTGGCCGCCGCGAGCGCCGGGACCCGCTGCTGCAGGGGCAGGGCGGCGGCGAGGGGCACGGCGGTGGCCGCGGCGACCGCCCAGCCCACCGCGGTCGCCCAGGCCGCCCGGTACGCGTCGCCGTTCGCGTACAGGGCCCGCGACAGCAGCGCGAACAGCCCGTAGCCGAGCAGCCCCGGCGCGAACCAGGCGATCCCGCCGGCGAGCTGCCCGATGTCCGGCGGCCTGGAGGACAGCTCGGCGAGCACCACCGCGACCGGCTCGGCGAGCACCACGAGCGCGGCCGCGCCGAGGCAGGTCAGCACCACCACGGTGCGCAGCGCGGGGGCGAGCACACCGGCGAAGCCGTCCCGGTCGCCGGCGGCGCCGGCCTCGGCCAGCCCCGGGTACGCGGTCGTGGCGACGGGCACGGCGAGCACCGCCCACGGCAGCAGGAAGATCGTCTGGGCGAGGCTGTACACGACGACGGCGCCCTCCCCCGCGTACCCGCTCAGCGCGATCGCGAGCCCGAGCACCAGCTGCTGCCCGCCGACGGTCACGACGCCGGCGACGACGAGCGGCCGCAGCGTGCGCACCTCGCCCACGTCGAACCGCAGCCCTGGGCGGATCCTCAGGTCGAGGCGGCGCAGCGGCACGAGCAGGCTCAGCGTCAGCACCGCCACCGCGAGCGTGGTGCCGCCGGACAGCAGCCACAGCTCGGCGTCGTCCACCCGGCCGAGGTCCGCGCCGCGCCCGGCGAGGGCGCCGAACGTCACGTACACCGTCATCACCGTCAGGCTCGACAGCAGCGGCGCGATCACCGGCCAGGCGAAGCGCCGGTACGACTGCAGCGTGCCGGTCAGCACGATCCCGATCCCGTACAGCGGCAGCTGCGGCGCGAACACCCGCAGCATGTCCGCGCCCGCGTCGACGGCCGCGGCGGGCTGGCCGGGCATCAGCAGCCCGACGAGCGGCCGGGCGAGCAGCGCCACGAGCACCGCCAGGGGCACGAGCAGCACGAACACCCAGCCGAGCAGGGCCCCCACGGTCCTGGCGACGGCCTGCCGGTCCTGCCGGGCGACCGTCCCGGCGAGCAGCGGCACCACGAGACTGGCGAGGGCACCGCCGGCGACGAGCTCGAAGATGATGTTCGGGATGGTGTTGGCCGCGGTGTACGCGTTGCCGAGGTACGTCGGCCCGACGGACCAGTTGAACACCAGAATGCGCGCAAATCCGGCAATCCGGCTCAGCATGGTGAGCGCCGCGACCACCGCCGCGGCTCCGATCAGCCGCTTTCCGGTCACCCGTCGCGACGCGGTCTCGGCGACGGCCTCGGCTTGTGCCGCGCTGCGGTGCCCTGGGGCGGCTCGCTTTCGGCTCCGGTTGCTCCGGTTCCGGTTCCGGTTCCGGTTCCGGCTTCGGCTTCGGTTCCGGCGTCTGCGGGCGCGTGGGTGTCGACGTGGCCGGTGGCGGTCTCGTCCGCGGGTGACTGGGCCGCGGGCTCCTGGGCGGCGGGCGGCGCGGCCATGACCGGCGGGGTGGTGGGCTGCAGCCGGCCGAGCCGGTCGATCGCTCGCAGCGCCGGGGTCTTCTCGATGACCTGGGTGAAGCTGACCTTCTCGCTCGCCGCGGTCAGCGCGACGAGCCCGGCGAGCGCGGCGAGCCGCCCGAACGTGCCGGTCCTGGCGACGTACGCCGTGCCGAGCACCGCCCCGAGCGCGTTCGCCCCCGCGTCACCGAGCATGATCTCCTCGCCGAGGTCCGCCGCGAGCAGCGCCCCGGCCGCGCCGAGCGCCCCGGCCGCGGCTCCGCCGCCCCGGCCGGCCGCGAGCGGCGTCCCGACCATGATGCCGGCCTTGATCGCCCGCCCGGGCCGCAGGTCGAGCAGGTTGAACAGGTTCGCCGCCCCCGCGATGACCCCGGCCCCGAGCAGCACGTCGACCTTCCGCCGCCCCGGCAGCATGGCCGCCGCGACGAGACCCGCCGCCCCGACCCCGGCGATCTTCACCAGGCCGCTGGTGACCCGTCCTTCCTTCAGCGCCCCGAGGTGCCCGCGGAACCCTTTCGCCGCGTGCTCGGGCCGCCCGCCGACCAGGTCGTCGTAGAGCCCCACGGCGCCGGCCCCGAGCCCGGCGACCGCCACGGCCCCCATGACCCGCGGCCCCCGCCCGCTCCTGTCCACCGCACGCATTCCACGACCCGCCACACCACGACCCGCCGCACCACGACCCGCCGCACCACGGCCTGGCGCACCGCGGCCCGCTGCGGCGCGGCCGGCAACGGCGCGCCCGGCCCGACCCAGCTCCACCGGGCCGAGCGCGGTCCCTTCCCGGTGGCCGGTCGCCGCCTGGCCGGTCGCGGATCCGTGCCCCGCGACCCGGTCTTCAGGCGTCGTTGCGAGCAGCGCATCACCGGCCGTCACCTTGCGCTTCGCCGGCACGGCGCGCCGGCCCCGCGTGGCGTCGGCCCTGGCGGACCGGCCGGCGGCGCCGAGGAACGCGCCCACGGCGGCGCCCGCGGCGAGGGCCGGGCCGCCGGCGAGGGAGACCGTGCGGCCGCGGAAGTTGGTGCGGTCGAGCGCCGGCAGGCCGTGCAGCTCGCGCAGCACGGCCCGGGCGGTGGCCGCCCCCGCGGCGGCGGCGAGCAGTTTACGAACCACTGGCCACGCTCGCCGTCTTGGGCAGCAGGCTGGTCGCGCCGCTGCCGATGCCGTAGTGGCCGGTCTTGCCGCCGAGCCGTTCGACGAGGGCCATGACGGCGGCGACCTGGCCGTACGCGGTGACGGCGTTGTCGACGGTCGACACGTCCTTGGCGATGGAGGCGTCGTCGCGGACCGAGGACACCAGACTGTTGGCGGACAGGCCGGCCACGACGACGTCACCGGCGAGCGCGACGTCGAGGCGGCTCACGACGGTCAGCGCGGCGGCGTTGCGCTCCTTGGCGTCCTTGCCGCTGGCCGGCGCGCCGGCGACGACGATGACCACGTCGGCGGGGGTCTTCAGGTCCCCGTCGAGGCCGATGTACCCATCTGACTGGTACGCCGACAGCACCGTCCGGGCCCCGTCGACCTGCGGGGTGCCCGGCTTGTCGGCGACGAGGACCGCGGCGAGCAGCGCGGCGGAGGTCTCCTGGCCCTTGCCGTTGTTGGGCAGGGCACCGCTGATCGCCGGCGGCGCCGAGGATTCGGCGAGGTCCAGCAGCGTGCTGTCGCTGGCCGGGGCGGTGAACTTCTCCTTGATCGTGACGGTGCCGGTGAGCTTGGCACCGGCGGTCCGCAGCATGGCGGCGATGCCGTCGGTGGCGGTGTCGACGTCCTTGTCGCTGCCGTCGATCTTCACCAGCAGGGCGGTGCGGCCGGTGAGCTTGCCGTTGATCAGCATCGGGGCGACCTCGGTGGCGAAGTCCGAGTTCTTCTTCAGCTCCGCCCGCGACTGGTCCAAGTCGTCGCGCAGCTGCTCCTTCTCGTCAGTGATCTTGTTGACCTGATCGTTGAGGTTCTCGGCGAGCGGCCCGTTGGCCGCCGCGGTCCCCACGACGAGGCCGATGGCGAGCGCCAGGAACACGGCGGCCAGCGATACCACGTGGTACCGGAAGTTGATCACAGGAAACGGTCCCGTCCAGGAGAAACAGCGCCGGACAACAGCACTAGGAGAACAGCGTGAAGATCAGGTTGTCCCACCACTCGGCGATGACGCTCAGGTAGGCCCGGCCGATCGTGGTCACGGCCAGGGCCGCGGCCATCGCGGCGATCGCCGAGGCCAGCAGCAGCACCAGCGACGAGCCCGACAGGCTCTGCCGGTAGAGCCGGCTGACGCCCTTGGCGTCGACCAGTTTGCCACCGAGCTTGAGCCGGGTGAGGAAGGTGGAGGCCATGCCGCCGCGGCCCTTGTCGAGGAACTCGATGAGGGTGTTGTGGGTGCCGACGGCCACGAGCAGCGATGCGCCCTTCTCGTCGGCGAGCAGCATCGCGATGTCCTCGCTGGTCGCGGCCGCCGGGAACGTGATCGCCTCGACGCCGAGCCGCTGCACGCGGGCCAGCCCCGGCGCCCGCCCGTCGGGATACGCGTGCACGACCACCTCGGCGCCGCAGCGCAGCACGTCGTCGGAGACCGAGTCCATGTCACCGATGATCATGTCCGGGGTGTAGCCGGCCTCGACGAGCGCGTCGGCGCCGCCGTCGACCCCGATGAGCACGGGCTTGTACTCACGGATGTAGGGCCGCAGCACGTCGATGTCGGCCTTGTAGTCGTAGCCGCGGACCACGATCAGGCAGTGCCGCCCGGCGATCTCGGTCTGGATCTCGGGCACGCCGACACCGTCGAGCAGCAGCGCGCGCTCCTGCTTCAGGTACTCCATCGTGTTGGCGGCGAACGCCTCCAGCTGCACCGACAGGCCCTCCCGGGCGTCGGCCATCGACAGCGCGACCGTCTCGGCGTCCTGTCGCTGCCCCTTGGCGACCGCGTCCTCACCGACATAGACGCTGTCGCCCTCGATGCGCACCGTGTCGCCCTCGCGGAGCCGCTCGAACAGCTCCTCGCCCAGGTCGTCGACGAGCGGGATCCCGGCCTTGATGAGGCCCTCGGGCCCCAGGTTCGGGTAGCGGCCGGACACCGACGGCTTCGCGTTGAGCACCGCCGCGACCCCGGCCGCGACGAGCGAGTCGGCCGCGACACGGTCGAGGTCGACGTGGTCGATGACCGCGATCTCACCCGGGCGCAGCCGCCCCACCAAGCGTTTGGTCCGCCGATCCAGCCGCACGACGCCACCGATGACACCCGGCTCGGCGGGCCGGGTGCGGCGCAAGGTTGGAAGTCGCATCCCAACCATCCTGGCATGACCCCCCGACAAAAGCCGCGCGCGACATGTTCACCAGCAGGTGGAACGACACCTATCGGGCAGAGGGTGACCCCCGTCACCTTCTGCGAGTGTCGGCCAGGCGACACATTCCGCGCGTATTCACGACGGCTCCCGGTGCCTCTTGTCGGTGGACCAATCGGAAGGAGCGCCGCAGTGAACCTCTCCTCGATCAGCCTGACCCTCGTGCCCAACCTCACCGGCAAGTCGCCCACCGAGGCCGCGACGGAGCTGCGCGCCGCCGGTCTCGAGCTCGGCGTCATCCGCGAGGTCGGCCCCAGCGGCAGCATGATCGTGCTGGAGCAGTCGACCCTCCCGCTCACCGTCGCGCCCCGGGGGACCAGGGTGAACCTCCTCGTCGGCGTCGCGTGACGGCATCCGCCTGAGCACCTCGGCGAGCACGAGCAGCACCGCGGCGGCGGCGTAGGCGAGCAGCAGCGCCTGCCAGGGCCGCCCGTCCAGGAAGCGCCCGCTCGTGTACCCGATGAGCCCGGCCGTGCCTGCCCACACGCTCACCCCGAGGGCCGTCCAGGCCTGGAAGCGCCGGGCCGGTAGCCGACCACGCCGGCCGCGAGCGCCGAGGCGGACCGGCCGCCGGGCAGGTACCTCGCGAACACGAGCACCTGCCCGCCACGGCTGGTCCGGGTGCGGTGGGCGAAGGCGTACACCCGCAGCCCCCGCCGCCTCGTCCGCAGCCGCCGCAGCACGCCGGCCCCGGCCCGGACCCCGATCCGGAACGACACGAGGTCCCCCGCGTACGCGCCGGCCGCCGCCGCGACGATCACCAGCCAGATCGCCGGCCGCCCGTCTGCGCCGACACCACCGCCACCGCGATCAGCGTCGACTCGCTCGGCGACAACGGCACGACCGCGTCCAGCGCGGCCACGACGAACACGACCAGCACTACCCACGGCGTCGCCGCGACCGACTCCACGAGGTCCCGCATCGCCCGACTGTCCCGCGACGGTCCGAACACCGACCGTCGCCCGGGCGACCGCCACCCGTCGATTCAGCTACGTCCAGACTGTCCGGCTTCGATGCGTCCCGGCTGCTCGACGGCCGCGTACCAGCCGAAGTCCCCCACCGGCATCCGGTCCCCCACCAGACCGTCCGCGGTGACCTCGGCAGCGTCGAGCCGCTCGCCTCCCGCGGACTTCATCGGGTACCGCCACAGCTCCACCACCCGCACGGCCTTCCCCCGTTCTGCGGCCGGACACGCCGGCGGCCCCTCGCCTGCGGCAGGGCTCCCGCGGCGAAAGGCCGACAAGCTCAGACACCCCGACACCGGTCAGCCGCAGCGCCGCGCCCCGGCAAGCAGCGCCGCGGGCGTCAGGCGACACCTCGTCAGGGGTGCGACTTCTCCCGGTCGGCGACCGACAGCAGCTCCTCCGCGTGCGCGATGCCGAGGTCCGAGTCCGGCAGGCCGGCCAGCATCCGGGCGAGCTCGCGGGCCCGGTCCGTGTGCTCGACGACCCGCACCCCGCTGGTCGTGACCGCGCCGCCCGTGTCCTTGGCGACCACGAGGTGCCGGTCGGCGAACGCGGCCACCTGCGGCAGGTGCGTCACGACGAGGACCTGGTGGTCGCGGGCGAGCCGGGCGAGCCGCTTGCCGATCTCGACCGCGGCGGTGCCGCCGACGCCGGCGTCGACCTCGTCGAAAACCAGCGTGGGCGGACCGCCGACGCCGGCGAACACGACCTCGATGGCCAGCATGACCCGGGACAGCTCGCCGCCGGACGCGCCCTTCTGCAGGGGCTGGGCGGGGGCGCCGGGGTGCGGCAGCAGCCGCAGCTCGATGTCGTCGGCGCCGTCGGGGCCGACGCCGGCCTCGGCGCCGTCGGCGGTGGGGACGGTCGGGCCGCCACCGGCGGGCTTCGGGACGACGACGACGTGGATGCGGGCGTGCGGCATGGCCAGACCGGCCAGCTCGACGGTCACGTCGGCGGCGAACCTGCCCGCCGCCTCCTGCCGGGCCGCGGACAGCGCCGCAGCCAGCTCGGCGACCTCGCCGTGCAGGCGGCGCCGCTCCTTGTCGAGCTCCTCGAGCAGCTCGTCGGACGTGTCGAGCTGCTCGAGCTTGGCCCGGGCCCGGTCGGCCCAGGCGACGACGCCGTCGACGTCCTCGGCGTATTTGCGGGTGAGGGCGCGCAGTGCGGCCCGGCGCTCATACACCTCCTGGAGGCGACCCGGGTCGGCGTCCAGCGAGGCGAGGTAGGTGCCGAGCTCGGTCGACACGTCACCGGCGAGCGTGGCGACCTCGTCGAGGCGGGCGGCGAGCTCGCCGAGGACCCGGTCGACGCCCGTCTGCGCCTCGAGGGTGCGCCGGGCCGTCGACAGCAGGCTCAGCACGTCGGCGACGTCGTCGCCGTCGCCGGTGCCGGTCAGCGACACGTGCGCCAGCTGGGCGGCGCTGCGCAGGCCCTCGACGTGCTCGAGCCGCTGGGCCTCCTCGCGCAGCAGCTCGTCCTCGCCCGGCTGCGGGTCGACGCGGCTGATCTCGTCGAGGCCGAGCCGCAGCAGGTCGGCCTCCTGGCTGCGCTGCCTGGCGTTGGCGCGGCGGTCGGCGAGGTCGTCCTCGACGGCGCGCCAGCGGGAATACAGCTCCGCGAACCGCCCGAGCTGCTTCTCGTGCTCCGGGCCCGCGTAGCGGTCCAGGGCGGCGCGCTGCTCGGCGGGGCGCAGCAGCCGCAACTGGTCGGACTGGCCGTGCAGCGCGAACACCCGCTCGCCGACCTCGGCGAGGACCGCGACGGGCACGGTCCGGCCGCCGACGTGCGCCCGGGAACGGCCCTCGACCGTCACGGTGCGGCTCATCAGCAGGGTGCCGTCGTCGTCGACCTCGGCGCCGGCGTCCACGATGCGGCTCTCGACCGCGGCCCGCAGGTGCGCGGGCAGCGTGAGCCGGCCGTCGACGGTGGCCCGGCCCGGGTCGGCGCGGACCCGGCCCGCGTCGGCGCGACCGCCGAACAGCAGACCGAGACTGGTCACGACCATGGTCTTACCCGCGCCTGTCTCGCCCGTGATGACGGTCAGGCCCGGGCCAAGGGGCAGTGTGGCGTCTTCGATCACGCCGAGTCCGGTGATGCGGAGTTCCTCCAGCACAGTCAGAGACACTAGCCGCGGGGTGCGACACTTCTCCACTCAGCCGTGCCGTTTGTTGTGTCTCCAACCATCGACCGGCAGCCCGAACTTCGCCACGAGGCGGTCGGTGAAGGGCCGCTCACGCAGACGGACCACCCGAACGGGGAGCGCGCCGCGCCGCACGGTGACCGTCGATCCGGGGGCGAGATCCATGACCCGCCGGCCGTCGCAGGACAGCAGCGCGAAGCTGGTGAACGGCTCGACGTTGACCGTGATCGTCGACGACGGCGCGATCACCAGGGGCCGGCTGAACAGGGCGTGCGCGCTGATCGGCACCAGCAGCAGCGCCTCCAGCTCCGGCCAGACCACCGGCCCGCCGGCGGAGAACGCGTACGCCGTCGAACCCGTCGGCGTGGCGCACACGACACCGTCGCAGCCGTACCGGGACAGGGGCCGCCCGTCGACCTCGACGAGCAGCTCCAGCATCTTCTCCCGGGCGCCCTTCTCGACCGTGGCCTCGTTGAGCGCCCAGGACGAGCCGACGGGCTGGCCGTCGTGCTCGGCGAACACGTCGACGGTGAGCCGCTCGTCGACGGTGTAGGTGCCCTCGACGACCTCCCGGACGGCCTTGTCGACGTCGCCGATCTCGGCCTCTGCGAGGAACCCGACCTTGCCGAGATTGATGCCGAGCAGCGGCGCCATCGCCGGCCTGGCCAGCTCCGCCGCGCGCAGCAGCGTGCCGTCGCCGCCGAGGGCGAACACGATCTCCACGCCCTGCGCCGCGGCCTCCCCGCTCACCGGTACGGCCTGCGGCATGTCCAGCTCGCCGGCCTCCTCGGCGAGCACCCGGACGGTGAACCCGGCCGCGAGCAGGTCGGCGGCGACGGTCCGGGCGTGCTCGTTGTTGCTGCGCTTGCCCGTGTGCGTGACGAGCAGCGCCTCACGATCGCTCACGCCGTCACCTCCGCTGCGCTCCGGCGCCGCCGCGAGCCCACAACACTGAGCCCATGGTTCGCGGCTCCTCCGCTACGCTCCGGCCCGCTCACGACGTCACCTCCGCTGCGCTCCGGCGCCGCCGCGAGCCAAGACTGAGCCCATGGTTCGCGGCCCCTCCGCTACGCTCCGGACCGCTCACGCCACGAACCCTTCAACAGCGGCGGCCGCGTACACCGCGTCGGGTGACACCGGCGGCGCGTCGCGGCGCAGCCAGAGGAAGAACTCGACGTTGCCGGACGGGCCGGGCAGCGGGCTGACCGTCACCCCGGCGACACCGAGGCCGAGCTGCGCGGCGGCGGCCGCCACGTCCAGCACCGTCTCCGCCCGCAGCGCCGGGTCCCGCACGACGCCGCCGTCACCGACCCGCTCACGGCCGACCTCGAACTGCGGCTTCACCATCGGTACCAGGTCACCGTCGGGGGACGTGCAGGCGGCGAGCGCGGCCAGTACCAGCCGCAAAGAGATGAACGACAGGTCGGCCACGGTCAGGTCGGCCGGCCCGCCGATCAGGTCCGGCGTGAGGGTGCGCACGTTGGTCCGCTCGATCACCGTCACCCGTTCGTCGGTGCGCAGCGACCAGGCGATCTGGCCGTAGCCGACGTCGACCGCCGCCACGGACGCGGCGCCGCGGCGCAGCAGCACGTCGGTGAAGCCGCCCGTGGACGCCCCCGCGTCAAGACACCGCCGCCCCTGTACGGCCAGCGCCCCGAACGCCGTCAACGCCCCGGCGAGCTTGTGCCCGCCCCTGGACACGTACTCGTCGCCGGCGGGCTCGCCCAGGACGCGGACCGCGTCGGCCGGGTCGACCTGGGCGGCGGCCTTCCCGGCCGGGACGCCCCGCACCTCGACGCGCCCCTCGGCGATCAACGCCGCCGCCTGCTCCCTCGAACGGGCCAGGCCGCGGCGCACCAGCTCGGCATCGAGTCGTGTCCGCCGCGCCATCACCGTTCCTCGATCGTGCCCAACGTCTCCTGCAGGGTGCGGTGGGCTTCGGCGTACACCGAGACCTGCCGCTGCAACGGCAGCGACGCTACCCCGTTGAGGGCCTCGACCGCCGCCTCGACCCGCCCGAGCGCCGCGGCACCCGGCGGGCCGGGCAGCGGCCCCGGCTGCGGACCGGCCTGAGGACCAGGCACGGGACCAGCAGTGGTGCTCATCAGGACGACGCCCGCTTCCTCGGCGTGGCCTTCTTCACAGGCGCCACGTCGGACGCCTCGGCGATCTTCTCGACCGCGGCCTTCGTCGCCGCCTTCTTCGCCGGGCCGCTGCGCTTGACCGGCAGGACGGGTGCCGGCTCGGGGGCCGCCTTCTTCGCCACGGTCTTCTTCGCCACCGTCTTCTTGGCGACCGTCTTCTTCGCCGCGGTCACCGCCGGCGACGCGGTGTCCTCCGGCTCGACGACCTCGGCGCCGACCGGCAGTGCCGGCTCCGGCTCGACCGCCGGGATCTTCGCGGCCGCCGCCGCGGAGGCGGCCTTGAGCTGCGCCTCGAGCTCGTGCACGCGGCTGGTCAGCGCCGCGACCTCCTCGGCCGTGGCGAGTCCGACGGCGCCGAGGGCACGGTCCAGCTCGTACCGCACGAGCTTGGTCACCGCCTCCCGGTTGGCGGTGCCGGCCTTCACCAGGTCCTCGGCCATCGCCTGCAGCTGCTCGGCCGTCGCACCGCTGCGCCCGACCAGCTGGCGGACGGTCTTGGTCGCCTTCTTGGTCGTCGCCTCGGTCATGCCGTAGGCCAGTTCCAGGTATGCCCGCCAGGCTTCCTGCGCCATGTTGCGCCTCTCCTCCAAGTGGTGTACCGCTGTTCACGCTACCGGGCGTTCCGTGACGCCGTACGGTACGGTCACAATCCAAGTGTCCGCATTGGACATTTGGCTGCACATTTGGCTGCACGGAAGCGGGGGGAACATGGCCACGGTTGACGAGTGCCGCGCGGCGCTGCAGAAGCTCGCGACGCGCCTCGCCGAGAACGCGGCGGCGGCCCGGGAGAAGCTGGACTTCGACCGTTCCCTCGCGTGCCGGGTCACGGACCTCGACGTGGCGTTCCACGGCCAGCTGCAGGGTGGGCAGATCTCCGGCCTGACCGACGGCGACGACCCCCGCGCGAAGATCAAGCTCACGTCGACGAGCGACGACCTGGTCGCGCTGGTCAACGGCGAGCTGAACGTGATGCAGGCCTGGACCAGCGGCCGGATCAAGATCGACGCCGGGGTCTTCGACCTGCTGAAACTGCGCAAACTGCTGTAGTCGCAGCGGTTGATCGGGCGCCACGGCCCCACGTGTGATCCTGCCCTGTTGATCGAAGCCGTGTCGTGGCCGCCCAGGACGACCTGGACGCGACTTGGATCACCACGGCAGGGACCTCGTTGCCGGGGCCGGTGTCAGCGGATCCGGCCCCGCGCCGTTACAGCTTCATCCAGCTCAGTGCGGCCTCCGCCGCCTCGCCCGTCGCCGTGACCGGGCGGACCTCACCGGCCGCCCACGCCACCGCGCACAGCGCCTTGAGGGCGTCGACGCGCCGGCCGTCGCCGGCCAGCTCCCAGCCGTCGCCGGCCAGCTCCCAGCCGTCGCCGTGGTCGTCGACCCGCCACCGGTTCGTCCCCGCCGCCGGCGGCACCTCGAACAGCCCGCCGAGGTCCTCGGCGACGAACGTCGGCCGCCGCTCGACGGGCGCGGCGAGCAGCTCGGCGGCGTCGCTGACCCCGGTGAGGACGAGCAGGCTGTCCATGCCGGCCCGGTACGCGCCCTCGATGTCCGTGTCGAGCCGGTCACCGACCACGATCGGGTGCGTGGCCGCCCGCTCCCGCGCCGCCTCGAGGAACAGCGTCGGGTCGGGCTTGCCCACGATCGTGTCCGGCTGCCGCCCCAGCGCCGTGGCCAGCGCCACGACCAGGGAACCGTTGCCTGGCAGCGGACCGCGCGGCGACGGCAGCGTCTTGTCGGCGTTCGTCGCGATCCACGTCGCGCCGGCCCGGATCGCCACCGACGCGTCGGCGAGGTCCCGCATGGCGACGTCGGGCCCGTACCCCTGCACGACCACCTCGGCCTCCTCGGCCGCCGTGACCGGTCGCAGCCCGACGGCCCTGACCTCCTCCTGCAGCGCGGGCGCACCGAGGATCAGCACGGGCGTGCCCGCCGCGAACCGCTCGGCCAGCAGCAACGCCGTCGCGTGCGCCGACGTGACGACCTCCCCCACGTCGGCGGGGATGCCGATCCTGGTCAGCAGCGCCGCCACGTCCCCGGGCAGCCGCGAGGCGTTGTTGGTCGCGTACGCGCTCGGGATTCCCCGTTCGCGCAGCTGCGCACACGCCTCCGCGGCGCCCGGGATGACCTGGTCGACCAGGTACAGCACCCCGTCGAGGTCGAAGATGACCAGGTCGTAGTGGCTGACGAGGTCACCGGACGACCCGGTTCCCGGGTCAGCCACGTGCGGGCCCGTCGCTGTCGCCGTCCTCGTCGCGGCGGGGGCCGGCCGGGGGGTTGACGTCGCCGTCGCGGTCGTCGTCGGGTTCGTCGTCGTCGCGGGTACGGCCACCGCCGGCCACCTGCTCGTCGCCCTCAACGGCGGCGGGCGCGTCGCCGTCACGGTCGTCGTCGGCCTGGTCGTCGTCTACGTCGTCGTAGTCGTCGTCCTCGCCGTCTTCGTCGTCGCCACGATCGTCGTCCTGGTCGTCTACGTCGTCGTCCGCATCGTCGTCGTAGTCGTCCTCGTCGTCGTAGTCGTCCGCGTCCTCGTCGCCTTCGTCCTCGTCGCCTTCGACATCGGCGTCGTCGGCGTCATCGGCTTCGTCGTCGTAGTCGCCGTCCGCGTCGTCGTCGAGGTCGGCGTCGTCCTCGTCGCCGGCGGCGCGGGGCTCGTCGAACTCCTCGTCGTCCTCGTCGCCGTCCAGGACGATGCCGTCGAGCTCCAGGAGCCGCTCGGCCGCGTCGGTGGTGAGGTCCTCGTCCAGGTCGGCGGCGCGCGCGAACCACTCACGCGCCTCCTCCCGCCGGCCGGCGCGCAGGAGGGCGTCGGCGTACGCGTACCGCAGCCGCGCCGCCCACACCGCCTCGGGTGCCGAGGTCAGCTCACGCACCTGCAGCATCGCCACGGCCGCGTCGTGCTGTCCCATGTCGCCCCGCGCCCCCGCGGCGACGATGAGCAGTTCGACGATCTCCTCGGCGGTCAGCTTCTCCCGGTCCGCGGTGCGGAACAGGTCGATCGCCTTCTCCGGCCGCCCGAGGGCCCGCTCGCAGTCGGCGATGACGGCGATGTGCGTCTGGCGTCCCGTCATCCGGTGGTACGTCCGCAGCTCGCCGAGCGCCGTCTGCCACTCCCCGGCGTGGTACGCGGCCAGCCCAGCCGCCTCCCGTACCACGGCGATGCGCGACGCCTTCCGCCGCGCCACGAGCGCGTGCGCCAGCGCCAGCTCCGGGTCGTCGTCAATCAGCTGCCCGGTCGCGACGAGCCGCCGAGCGACCTCCTCCGCGACGGGCCGCGCCAGCGAGCTCAGTTCGCTGCGCACCTCACGGTCCAGCTCCGACGGGTCGATGTCGTCGGCGAGCACGGGGTCGGCGACCCGGCTGACCGTCTCCTCGCCCTCGACCTCTTCCGCCACGAACCCGGGGTCGCTCTGCCGCGGCCGGTACCCCCCGGCGTCGTCGCGCCGCAACCCCTCGGGCCGCTGGAACCCTGCACCCCGCCCGCCGGCGTCCCGGTCACGGAACCCGCCGGCCCGGTCGCCACGGTCGCGGTACCCGGGCCGGTCGCCACCGGGGCGGTCGCCACGGTCGCGGAAGCCGGGCCGGTCGTCGCGGCCCCGGAAGCCACCCTGGCGATCGCCGGTCGGCCGGTCGCCACGGGGTCCACCATCGCGGTCACGGAAGCCACTGGGACGGTCGCCACGGGGGCCGCCGTCACGGTCACGGAAGCCGCTCGGCCGGTCGCTGCGGGGACCGCCGTCACGGTCGCGGAAGCCACTGGGACGATCGCCGCCGGTGCGGAACCCGGGCCGGTCACCACGCGCACCGCCGTCACGCCCGCCGCCATCACGCCCGCCGCCATCACGCCCGCCGCCGTCACGACCGCCGAAACGGTCGCCGGTCGGGCGGTCACCACGGTCGCGGTACGCCGGCCGGTCACCACCGTCACGGTCACGGAACCCGCCACGGGGCCCACCGTCACGGAACCCACCCTCGCGCGGGCCGCCCTCCCGGTCGCGGAACCCACCCTGGCGCGGGCCACCGTCCCGGTCACGGAACCCGCCGCCGCTGGGCCGGTCGCCACGCGGAGCGCCGTCACGGAACCCGGGCCGGTCGCCACGGTCTGACCCGCCACGGAACCCGGGACGGTCTCCGCGGGAAGCGTTGTCGCGGAACGGCGGCCGGTCACCGCGCGGCCCGCCGTCCCGGTCGCGGAAGCCACCGGCCCCGCCGTCGCGGAACCCGCCGGAGCCACCGGGCCGGTCACCACGGTCGCCGCGCGGGCCACCGTCACGGTCGCGGAACCCGCCACTGGGCCGGTCACCACGCGAGCCACCGTCACGGAACCCGCCGGAACGCTCACCGTCACGGAACCCGGGACGGTCACCGCGGGAAGCATTGTCACGGAACGGCGGCCGGTCACCCCGCGGCCCGCCGTCACGGTCGCGGAAGCCGCCGCCGCTGCCGTCGCGGCCGCGGAACCCGCCGGAGCCACCGGGCCGGTCGCCACGGTCGCCGCGCTGGCCACCGTCACGGTCACGGAACCCACCGGAACCACCGCTGCGGAACCCACCCGAGCCGCCAGCGCGAGATCCGCCGCCGTCACGATCGCGGAACCCGCCACTGGGCCGGTCGCCCCGCGGCCCGCCGTCGCGGTCACGGAACCCACCAGCCCCGCCGTCGCGGAACCCAGGCCGGTCACCACGGTCGCCGCGCGGGCCACCGTCACGGTCGCGGAACCCGCCACTGGGCCGGTCACCACGCGAGCCACCGTCACGGAACCCGCCGGAACGCTCACCGTCACGGAGCCCAGGACGGTCACCACCGGAGCGGTACCCACCGCCGGCGCCACCTGGCCGGAACCCGCCCTGCCGGTCGCCCCGGTCGCCGCGTGGCCCGCCGTCGCGCGAACCACCGTCGCGGTCACGGAACCCGCCACCGCCGGCGTCCCGGCCGCGGAAGCCACCTGCGCCGCCGTCACGGTCCCGGAAGCCGCCGGGACGGTCGCCACCCTCACGCGGACGGTAACCGCCGGCGGGACGGTCGCCACCCTCACGCGGACGGTAACCGCCGGCGGGACGGTCGCCACCCTCACGCGGACGGTAGCCACCACCGGAGCGGTCGCCACCTTCACGCGGCCGGTAGCCGCCGACGCCGCCAGAGCGGTCGCCGCCGTCGCGGTAGCCGGGACGGTCGCCCGACCCGGAGCCACCCGAACGCGACCCGCCGGAACGGTCGCCGCCGGTCGTCCGGTCGCCGGAACGGTACCCGCCACCGGTCCCACCGGTGCGTGGTCCGCCGTCGCGGTCGCGGTACCCGCCGGAGCGGTCACCGCCGCCCGCCCGGGGCGCGCCGTCGCGGGGGGCTCGGGAGCTCGAAGACGATCCGCGGTCGCGGTCGGCACCGGTCCAACGGGGCTTGCGGTCGCCGGAGCCGGCGCGCTCGCCGCGGTCCTGGCCGCCCTGGTTGTCGCGGTCGTGGGGTCCTGCAGTCACGACTTCATCCTTCCCGACCGGGGTGCGCTGCATGCACTCGACCCCGGTAAACGAATTAAGGGCCGCCCCATGAAGGGCGGCCCTTAATCGAAAATTTGTCCGGCGGCGTCCTACTCTCCCACACTCTCTCGGGTGCAGTACCATCGGCGCTGGAGGGCTTAGCTTCCGGGTTCGGAATGGGACCGGGCG
>NZ_JBFAIC010000072.1:0-56792 GCF_040654515.1 Dactylosporangium sp. NPDC050688 | reverse complement strand
CACCACCTGGCACACCCAGATCGACGTCCAACGAATCACCTTCACCGGCCACCCCCGCGCCAAAACCACCATCACCATCAACATCCCACCCGGCGGGGCCGCCACCATGCCACTCCCGGCCGACATCACCACACCCGACGACCCCCGGCAGGAACTCATCACCGCCGACGGCGCCTACCACTACTTCGCCGAGGACATCGACCTCACCTACCCACCCGCGGCTGTGGACATCGTCGTCCGCCCCACCACCAACGGCGCCGACGTCGACATCACCGCCCACACCTTCGTGCGGGACCTGACCCTCTTCGCCGACCGGCTCGACCCCACCGCCGACACCGACCGGCAACTCGTCACGCTCCTGCCCGGCGAGACCGTCACGTTGCACGTCACCGGCGGCACCAGCCTGCCCGCCCCCGCCGACCCCGCCTGGCGCACCGCCCCCGCACTGCGTACCGCGAACGACCTCATCACGCCCTGACCCCCGCAGGAAGGCGAACGATGATCAGACGCATCCTCGCCGTGTGCACCGGGCTCGCCGTCATGGCGAGCGCCGGCGCCGCGTCGGCAAGCCCTCGGCACGACAGCTTCGTCGTGCGCCACGGCGACGACCTGACCCTCGACGGCAAGACGTTCCGCTTCGCCGGATCCAACAACTACTACCTCATGTACCGCTCCCCGGCGATGATCGACGACGTGTTCGCCGACGCCGCCGGGGCCGGCTTCACCGTCATACGCACCTGGGGGTTCCTCGACATCGGCGCCCAGGACGACACCGGATCCGTGCACCACAAGGAGAACGGCGTCTACTTCCAGTACTGGGACGGCACGCGACCCGCGTACAACGACGGCGCCGACGGGCTGCAGCACCTCGACCAGGTCGTCAAGTCCGCCCGCGACAAGGGCATCAAGCTCGTCATCCCGCTCACCAACAACTGGAGCGCTTTCGGCGGCATGGACCAGTACGTGCGCTGGCGCGGCGGCACCCACCACGACGACTTCTACACCGACCCGGTCATCCGCGGCTGGTACAAGGACTGGATCAGCCACGTGCTGAACCGCACGAACAGCCTCACCGGCGTCAAGTACAAGGACGACCCCACCATCATGGCGTGGGAGCTGGCGAACGAGCCCCGCTGCGGCGGATCCGGCGTCTACCCGCGCTCGGCGACCTGCACGGACACCACGATCACCGCCTGGGCCGCGGACATCAGCGCGCACCTCGACAGCGTGGACCGCCGGCACCTCATCAGCCCCGGCGACGAGGGTTTCCTGTGTACGGACCGCGCCGGCACCGACTTCACGCTCAACTGCGCCGACGGCGTCGACTCGGCCGCCCTGGCCGCCCTGCCCGCGGTCGACTTCATGTCGTTCCACCTGTACCCGGACCACTGGAACAAGGACCCGGCATGGGGGACCGGCTGGATCAGCAACCACGCGCGGCTCGCCGACCGGCTGCGCAAACCCGTCATGCTCGGCGAGTTCGGGCTGCTGGACAAGGCCACCCGCAACGTCGTGTACCAGCAGTGGACCGACGCGGCGGTGCGCGCCGGCATCGACGGCTTCCTCTACTGGATCCTGTCCGGCGTCCAGGACGACGGCACCGACTACCCCGACTACGACGGCTTCACCGTCTACTGCCCGAGCCCGGTGTGCACCACGATCGCGAACGGCGGCGACGAACTGCGCCGCGGGCAGCGGTCCCGGCCGCCGGTCGCCGACCACGACACCGCCCAGACCCTGCGCGACGAGCCGGTGACGCTGATCCCCGCGGCCAACGACATCGCCTACCGCACCAAGATCAAGCCGTCCACGATCGACCTGGACCCGGCCGCCGCCGGCCAGCAGACCGCGGTGACGGTGCCCGGCGGCGCGTTCACCCTCGACCGGGGGGTGGTCACGTTCACCCCGGCGGCCGGGTTCGTGGGGCGGGCCGCGGCGCCGTACACCATCCGCGACCAGGCAGGGCGCACCTCGAACGTGGCGGAGCTGCGGGTCACCGTGAAGAACCGGCCCGGTGACGCGCTGGTCCTCGCGTCGTTCGAGACCGGCACCGAGGGCTGGGCTCCGGCGAGCTGGCAGGCAGGCGCGGGCACGGTCGCGCGGACCACCGAGTTCCACCCCGAGGGCGCGGCGGGGTTGCGGGTCACCACCGCCGACGGCGGCTGGTTCGGCGTGGCGGGCCTGCCCGAGCCCGTCGACCTGTCCGGCAGGTCCGTGCTGCGGTACGAGCTGCGCACCGGCTCGACCGGCACCTCGTACAGCATCGCGGTGCAGACCGGCGACGCCTGGACCTGGTGCCAGTCGACCTGGGGCTACGCCGGCGCGGGGAGCACCACCACCGTCGAGGCCGACCTGAGCACCGCGATGTCGTGCGACGCGGCCGCCCTGGCCGACGTCCGCGCCCTCTACGTCTGGTTCGACGGCAACGGTGTGCACGACATCGACCACCTGCGCGCCCAGTAACGGGGGCCACCGGCGGCGGCACCCCCCGGGGTACCGCCGCCGGACGGCTAAACTGAGCACAATGGACGGTCAGCTCGTCGCCGCGGTCACCTCGCTCGCCGGCGTCGTGCTCGGCGGCGGCCTGTCCTACCTGGTGCAGCACGCCGCGCAGCGGATGAGCGAGCGCGCCGAGCGGCAGCGGCAGGAGCAGGCCAGGCTCGAGGGCCGGCGCGCCGAACGCCTCAGCCACCTGGAGCACTTCATCACGGTGGCCGCCGCGGCGGACCGGGTCGCCTTCGAGCGCCCCGGCGACTGGACCACCGGCGAGCCCTGGCCCACCACCGCGCAGGAGACGATGCAGCGGCTGTGGGTCGCCGAGAGCATGCTGCAGGTGCTGTACCCGGCCGAGGTGCACGCCGCCGCCCGGGCGTACGTGCGCCGCCTCAACGCCGCCGTCTGGCAGGGCGTGCCGTCGCTGGAGGACCTGTACCCGGAGCTCGACGAGCTGCGCGACGCGTTCCTCGCCGCCGCCCGCGGCGCGCTGGACTGACCCGGCCTACGCAGATCTGCGTAGGCCGGGCCCGGACGGTCGCGCTTCCCGGCGTAGCCGGAGCCCCGGGCGCGGCGGCTAAGCTCGCGGCATGAGCGGGCCGTAGCGCAGCGGAGGGCCGCGAATCATGGGCTCAGGGTTGGTTCAGGCCGGCGCCGGAGCGCAGCGGAGGTGATGGCATGAGACGCCTGCCGGTCCTGGCGCAGGACGTGCTGCTCGGGGTCGCGGTCGCCGTGATGCAGGTCCAGGGGACCCTCGCCAAGCCCGCCGACATCGGATCCCGGCCGCTGGGCGAGCTCGGCCACCTCGGCTACGCGCTGCTCATCGGCAGCGGGCTGGTCCTCGTCGCGCGGCGGCGGTGGCCGGTGCCGGTGTTCGCCGCCGCCGCCCTGGCGAGCCTCGCGTACTACGCCGCCGGGTTCACCGACGGGCCCGGCTGGATCGGGCTGTTCGTCGCCCTGTACACGCTGACTGCGTACGGCGACGGGCGCCGGTCGCTGCTCGTGGCGGGGACCGGCATCGCCGTGCTCGGCACCTGCTGGCTCGTCCTGGCCGCCGGCATCGAGCCGGCCGCCGCGATCGGGTGGGTGTTCTTCCGCATCGCCGCGTCCGTCATGGCCGCCGCGCTCGGCGAGTCCGTCCGGTCGCGGCGGGTGGCCGCCGCCGACGCGCTGGAGCGGGCGCTGCAGGCCGAACGCACCAGGGAGGACGAGGCCCGGGCGAGGGTCGGCGCGGAACGGCTGCGGATCGCCCGCGAGGTCCACGACACCGTCGCGCACGCGATCGCCATCATCAACGTGCAGGCGGGCGTCACCGCGTACATGCTGGACCGGCGGCCGGACCGGGCCCGCGAGGCGCTGGTGACGATCGAGCAGACCAGCGCCCAGGCGCTGCACGAGATGCGGGCCGTCCTCGGCGTGCTGCGCGACAGTGACAACGGGCGGGTGCCGCACCCCGGCCTCGGCCAGGTCCACGAGCTCGCCGTGATCGCCCGCGACGCCGGCCTCGACGTCACGCTCGAGCTGGACCCCGCCGTGCCGCGGCTGCCGGGCGCCGTGGACACCACCGCGTACCGCATCGTGCAGGAGTCGCTCACCAACGTGATCCGCCACGTCGGGCCGGCCGCGGTGACGATCGCCCTCGACCACGGCGCCGACGCGCTGCGGGTCCGCGTCGCCGACGACGGCGGGCCGGACCCCGCGCCCGCCTCCTCGCCTGCCCTGTCGCACGAGCCGGGGCGCGGGATCACCGGGATGCGCGAGCGCTGCGAGCTGCTCGGCGGCGAACTGGTCGCCGGCCCGCGCCCCGGCGGCGGGTTCGAGGTCACCGCGCGACTACCGCTGGCGCACCGGTGAACGCCCCCGTCAAGGTGCTCCTCGCCGACGACCAGGCGCTGGTCCGGTCCGGCTTCCGGATGCTGCTCGACGCCGAGGACGACATCACCGTGGTGGGCGAGGCCGCCAACGGCGCCGAGGCGGTCTCCCGCGCCCGGGTCACCCGCCCCGACGTCGTGCTCATGGACATCCGCATGCCGGAGCTGGACGGCATCAAGGCCACCCGCCAGATCGCCGGCACCCGTGGCCTGGAAGCCGTGCGGGTGCTGATCCTGACCACGTACGACACCGACGACTACGTCTTCGAGGCGCTGGAAGCCGGCGCGAGCGGCTTCCTGCTCAAGGACGCCGGCCCGGCCGAGCTGCTGCACGCCGTCCGGGTGATCGCCGCCGGCGAGGCGCTGCTCGCCCCGCGGATCACCCGGCGGCTCATCGCGCAGTTCACCGCGGGCCGTGTCGCCGCGCAGCTCGCCGAGGACCGGCTCGCCGTGCTCACCGCGCGCGAGCATGAGGTGCTCGCCCTCGTCGGCCAGGGCCTGAGCAACGACGAGATCGGCGCCGCCCTGTTCCTCAGCCCGGCCACCGCCCGCACCCACGTCAGCCACGCCATGGTCAAGCTCGGCGCCCGCGACCGGGCCCAACTGGTCGTCGTCGCGTACCAGACCGGCCTCGTCACCCGCCGCCCGTGACGGCGAAGACTCCGGCACGGGCGCGTGTGCCGGAGTCCGCGGCGTCATGCCGGTGGGCAGGTGTTGGTCAGACCTCGGTCTGCTGGTGGAAGACGCTGCGCCACTCGTCGTCCTCGCGGGCGTAGACGCTGGTGGCGAGGACCTGGAACTTCTGCTGCTCGTCGTCGATCAGGGCGGTCACCGTCGCCTTGTACGTGACCAGGGCGCTGTCCTCGCCGATCTGCACGACCTTCAGGTGGCTCAGGTCCGTCTTGAGGAACGGGTTCTCGTTCTTGGTCACGTTCGGCACGATGTCGGCCTTGCTGGCGACGCCGTGTTTACTGACGGTCAGGGCGTCCTTGCGTACGACCCGATCGTAGAAGTCGCCGTCGCCTTCGCGGTTGGCGCGCCACATTTCCTTCTCGAGTTGCTTGAGCTCGCTGGCGATTGTCATGTTGGCCCCCTTCCGTTGCTGGTCGGGATACCCGCAGGTGTACCGGCTAAACTGGTTACGTGATCCCCGGCATCCACATGCTGGCCAGCGCGGGCGGGCAGCGCTTCTCGTTCGATCCGGGCAGCCTGAGCATCGAGCTGCTCGCCACCGGCGGTCCGGGTGAGGGCCGGCGCTGGGAGATCCTGCACCGCCCGGCCGACCTGGCGGACTGGCTCACCCGCACCCGGCTCGCGGCCGCGGCGCCGCTGTCGGCCGGCGACGTGCTGGTGCGGCCCGCGGAGCTGGCGCGGATCCGGCAGCTGCGGGACACGCTGTGGGCCGTCGCGCCGGCCCTCGCGCACGGGGAGCGGCCCGACCCGGCCGACATCGAGGTCGTCAACGGCTGCGCGGTGGATCCGCCCCGGCTCCGCGTCGACCCGGCGGACCTGGGCCGGCGGTGGGTCACGCCGGTCACCGGCGCGCAGGTGCTCGGCGCCTTCGCGAGGGACGCGCTGCACGTGATCGGCACGCCGGCGCTGCGGGAACGGGTGCGGGAGTGCGCCGACGACCGCTGCCGGCTCATCTTCCTGGACACGTCACGGCCGGGGAACCGCCGCTGGTGCTCGATGGAGCGCTGCGGCAACCGCAACAAGGCCCGCAGCCACCGCAACCGCCACACCACCCCGTCCAGCGCCACCCCGTCCGGCGCCGCCGCCGGCTGAGCCGTCACCCGGCGGCGGCCGGCGCACGTCGGCGGTGGGGCGCCGGCCGCCGGGCTCAGGTGGTGATGCGGAAGGTGGCGTCGGCCCGGTCGGTGGCGGTGCTGACGGGGTCCAGGCGCAGCAGGTAGCTGTAGTGGCGCAGGTACCGGTCGGGGAAGTTGTACGACTGGAAGGACGTCCACGACGCGTCGGCGAGGCCGGCCACCTGACGGAACGTGGCGTCGGCGGCGAACGTGCCCGTGCCGTCGTTGGCGGCCAGGACGAAGTCGTAGTTGTAGTGGCGCAGGTAGTAGCCGGGGAAGTTGACGGACTGGATGGAGACGGTGCCGGTGCCCGCCAGGCCGGGAACGAGGCGGAACTGGGCGTCCTGCGCGGGGGACACGTTGGCGTCGATGCGGACGTCGTAGTTGGCGTGCCGCACGTAGCGGTCCTGGAAGTTGTACGACTGGAGCCGGTTGACCGTGGTGGTGCTGGGCCAGCGGGCCAGCACGCGGCTCTCCTCGGCGGCGGTGAGGTTGAGCACGGCGCCGTGGCGCTTCTTGGTGCCGCCCATGGCGTACGAGCCGGACGCCGGGAGCTGGTAGGCGGAAGGGCTGGACGGGTTGGCGGTGAGCACCGGCAGGTAGCCGCGGCCCGACGCGTACTGGTCGAGGTACAGCGCCCACGAGTTGCCGGTGTTGAACTTCACCCACATGGGGCCCTCGACCTGCGAGCCGGTGAGGCCGATGCCGGACAGGTTGCCCAGCGTGGTCCACGTGCCGAGGATCGAGTTGCTGCCCTCGATGGTGATCTGGCCGTCGCGGGACGTGCGGACGTAGCGGTAGTTGCCGACGCCGGACGGGACCTCGACGATCTGGGTGTCGATGATCTCCTGTGCGCCGGGGCGGGTGATGTACGGCTGCGGCGTGGTGATCGAGCGGAAGTTCGAGGTGCGGGCGGAGTAGATGCGGTGCTTCGTCGCGCCGTTCAGCGGGACGTTCGTGGCCCAGTAGAGGACGTAGTCGCCGGTTGCCGGGTTCCAGATCGCCTCGGGGGCCCAGGCGTTGCGGCCGTCGGGGATGGCGCCGGCGACGTTGAGCAGCCACGGCGCGGACCAGTTCACCAGATCCGTGGACTCCCACACGACGAGGTTGCGGCTGCCGTTGTTGATGGCCGCCGGCCAGTCCTGGCCGCAGCCGATGCACAGGTCGGTGGCGATGATCCAGTACCGGTCCCCGGCGGGCGACCGGACCAGTGCGGGGTCACGCACCCCGCGGGTGCCGAGGTTGGAGCTGAGCACCAGACCGCCGTTGTTCAGGTCGGTCCAGTGCAGGCCATCCTTGCTGTGCGCGAGGTAGATCTGCTGGGCGGTGGACGACTCGCCGGTGAAGTGGGCCATGAGGTAGCCGGTGAACGGGTCCAGCGCGGCGGCGGGTTTCGGGACGGCGAGCAGCAGGCCCGCGGTGAACAGGGCCGCGACCGCCCGGATGAAGAGTTTGCGCATCGGAGTCCAGTCAGAGCGTAGGAGTGACGGGGTGGATGGTGCTCTCATGCGACGAGCCGGAACGTCGCGTCGGCGCGGGCGGTCGCCGTACTGATGGGGTCCAGGCGCAGCAGGTCATTGGCACCCGTCTCACGAGGTGACCTTGAAGGTCGCGTCCTGCCTGTCGGTGGCGCTCGACGAGGCGCTGAGCGGGTCGATGCGCAGCAGGTAGTTGTAGTGGCGCAGGTAGCGGTCGGGGAAGTTGTACGAGCGGAACGACGACCACGTCGAGTCGGCGAGGCCGGCGGTGCGGTAGAAGGTGGCGTCGGCGTGGAACGCGGCGGTGTTGTCGTTCGCGTCCAGGCGCAGCTCGTAGTTGTAGTGGCGCAGGTAGCGGGCCGGGTAGTTGACCGACTGGAACGACACGCCCGTGCTGTCGGCGAGGCCCGGCACCAGCTTCCACAGCTGGTCCTGATACGGGTCGAACGGGTACGGGTCGATCCGCGCCACGTTGTTGGCGTGCCGCACGTAGCGGTCGGGGAAGTTCGACGACTTGAGCCGCGCCCAGCCCGGCAGCCCCCACCGGGTGACGGCCGCGGTGTACTCGGCGGAGGTGATGCCGGCGATCGAGCCGTGCTTGGCGTTCAGCGGCGGGGTGTAGTCGCGCTGGTTGAGCACCGTCCACGCGCCGCCGCCGACGTTGCTGGTCGACCAGGCGTAGTAGTCGTTGTTGACGGGGCTGAACGAGTCGCCCCACAGCCACCAGCCGGTGCCGCTGTTGGCCTTCACCAGCATGGGCGCCTCCATGGCATTGCCCTGCTTCAGCCCGGCGGTGTACGTGGTGAAGCTGTTCGGCGCGCCGGTGGACGAGCGGGCGCCGTAGGTCAGACCGTTGGCGAGGTTCTTGTAGTACAGGTAGAACGTCGAGCCGTCCACGACCACGTCGCCGTCGAGCACCGCGAACCCGGGGCTGAAGTACACCTGGTTGGCGCTCACCGTGCGGAAGTCCGACGTGTAGTTGACCATGAACACGTCGCTGCCGTTGTTGGCGGAGTAGACGATGCCGTACTGGCCGCGCGCGGCGTCCCAGAAGGCGGTCGGCGCCCAGGTGTGGGTCGCCAGGTTGTGCATCTTGATCCGCCGGTAGCCGGTGAAGCTGGTCAGGTCCGTCGAGTCCCACACGTGCAGGTACTGGTTGTTCTGCCCGAAGTCGGTGCCGTTGAGGTCGGTGGCCAGGATGACGAACGTGCCGTCCTGCCTGCGCAGGATGAACGGGTCGCGCAGGCCGAGCGTGCCGGCGGTCGGGGTGACGACCGGGTTGTTCTGGTTCAGCGGCGTCCAGTTGAGCCCGTCGGTGCTCACCGCGACGTGCAGCCCGTAGTTGGCGCCGCTCTGGTTCGGCGTCTCGGTGAAGTACACGAAGACGTAGGCGCTGTTGGCCGCGAGCGCCTGCCCCGGTGTGGCGGTGACCCCGATCGCGGCAGCCGCGGCCGACAACCCGGTGAGCTGGACGAAGGTACGACGACGAAGGTGCACGATGGCAGACCTCTCTGCAGGAGTGCGTGTGAGCGCTCACATGGCGCATCGCGAGAGCCGCGCTGCGACTACGGCGCGGGCGGCGTGGTGCTGCGGAACGACGATGATGCATGCACCGGCGGGCGGGTGGCGGACGCCCGTCGATGCGTGACCTTTCGAAAATGTTAGCGATAACACCTCTGGTGTCAAGAGCGTCGATGGGTGCGCCCGTGCGGCTCGCCCATCGACGGCGTCAGGCCGCGATGGTGGCGGCCAGGGCGCGTACGGTGGGCGACTCGTACAGCGAGCCGACCGTCACCGGCGCGCCGAGGCGTTCACTGAGCGCCTCGGCCAGCTGCAATGCCCGGACCGAGTCGCAGCCCATGCTGAAGAACGAGTCCTCCCGCCCGATGCGGGGCACCGCCAGCACGTCCGCAGCGGCGCCCGCCACGAGCTCCTCCAGCCGGCCCTCGGGCGCCGCGTACCCGGCACCGCCGGACACGATCGCGGCGAGGAGTGCCGCCGGATCCGGGGCGCCGCTGCGGTCGCGCTCGATGCGGGACGTGACCGCGATCCGCGCGAAGATGCCTTCGCCGGCGAGCCGGGCGGCGACGGCGGAGCGGACCCGCTGCGGGTCCTCGCCCGGGCCGGGCACCACCGCGACGGCGATCGTGCCGCCGCGCAGCTGGTCCGCCGCCAGGAACGGCTTGATCTGCTCGTTCTCCGGGTCGGCGCCGATCAGCAGGTGCACCGCGCCGGCGTGCAGGGCGCCCAGCAGCGCGACCGTGCCGCGGGCCGGGTCGATGAGCGAGAGGCCGCGGTGCCGGGCGGCGGCCACCAGGGGGCTGCCCTGGTTCATGCCGGGCCCGTCCCACATGCTCCAGCCGATGCTCTGTGCCCGGCGGCCGGTCGCCGCCCAGCGCTGCGCCCAGCCGTCGAGGACCGCGTTCGCCGCGGCGTACGCGCCGAAGCCGGTGCCGCCGAAGACGCCGTTCACGGACGAGAACAGCACGACCGCGGTGTCCGGACGGGTGGTGAGGAGCCGGTCCAGGGCGGCGCAGCCGCCGGCCTTCGGCCGCAGCATCCGCGCCAGCCAGCCGGTGGACTCGGCGCGCAGCTCGTGCTCCGGCAGCCGCTGCCACTGCGGCGCGACCGGCGCGCCGGCGAGGTGCAGCACCAGGTCCAGCCCGCGGCCCCAGGCCCGCTCGGCCTCGGTCACCTCGCGGGCGAGGGCGTCGGGGTCGGCGACGTCGGCGGTGCGGTACCGGACCTCGCCGATCGTGGCGAGGACCTCCAGGGCCTCCCGGGAGCCGCCGGACAGCTGCGACGCCGGGGTCCGCCCGACGATCAGCAGCCGCGCCCCGTGCGCGACCACCAGGTGCTCGGCGACGGTCCGGCCGAGGCCGCCGAGGCCACCGGTGAGCAGGACCGTGCCGCCGCGCGGCAGCACCTGCGCCGGGACGTCGAACGCCTCCGGCAGCGCCAGGGTGCGCAGCCGCTGCTGCAGCGGGGCGCCGTCGCGGACCGCGACCACGTCACCGTCGTGCCGCAGCCCGGCCAGCATCGCCAGCTCGTCGTCGCCGGCGCCGGGCGGCGCGTCGATCAGCGCGGTGCGGGCCACCAGGCGCTCCGAGGCGGCGGTGCGCACCAGCGCGGTCAGCCCGGCCCGGCCCGGCACGATCCGGTCCCCGGGGGCGGCCTGGGCGGCACCGCGGGTGAGCACGGTCAGCTCCGCGTCGGGCCGCACGCGCGCCAGCTCGGCGGCGACCGCGACGAACCGGGCGAGCACGCCGGTGTCGCCGTCGGCAGGCGCCGCGGCCGGGTCCCCGCAGGCGACGAACAGCACCTGGGGCACCTCCCCGGAGTCCGCCGCGGGCAGCGCCGCCGCCAGCCGCGACGGGTCGGTGACCTGCGCGTCGGCGACCCGGTCCAGCCAGCCGCCGGTGGGGCCGCCGACGTAGGCGACCAGCGGGCCGGCGGGGCGGGGGCGCAGCGGCGTACCGGCGGGATCCCAGCCGACGGCGAGCGCCGGCAGGTCGGTGGCCGCGGTGCCCGCCGCCGCGTCGTCGGTGCCGCCGTAGCAGCGGTCGTCGAACACGCCGGCGCGCCACCCCTCCAGCAGCCGCTCCCGCTGCACCTTCCCGCCGTTCTGCCGGGGGAACTCCTGCTCGGTCACCGGCACCAGGTACGTGGGGCGCAGCGCCAGGTCGCGCGACAGGGCGGTGCGGATGGCGTCGACCACGGCCGGCACGTCGTCGGTGCCGGGCACGAAGAAGACCACGAGGGCGTCGGTGCCGGTGTCCTCGTCGGGCACCCCGGCGACCGCCGAGCACGCCGGGAGCACGCCCGTGACCTGCTCGACCACCGCCTCGATCTCGTGCGCGGGGAAGTTCGCCCCGTTGACGATGACCATGTTCTTCTGCCGCCCGGTGAGGAACAGCCGGCCGTCGCGCAGGAAGCCGAGGTCGCCGGTGTCGAACCAGCCGTCGGCGGTGAAACTTTCCGCGTTGGCCTGGTCGTTGTGCGCGTAGCCGTTCTGGACGGTGGTGCCGGACACGTGCAGCCGGCCGACCCGCCCCTCGGGCAGCACCGCCCCCGACGGGTCGACGATGCGCAGCGCGACGCCGGGGATGGGCGCGCCGACCTCGGTGACGACCACCGCGCCCGGCGTGCCGGCCGGCAGCTCGCGCAGGTGGCCGTCGAGCGACGCGGGCACCAGCGCGATCGTGCCGGCGCCCGGGTCGTCGCGGTGCATGTGGGTGTACGTGACGCCGGAGGAGGTCTCCGACATCCCCCAGCACGGCACCATGGCGTCTGCCGGCAGGCCGTGCGGGGCGAGCAGCTCCAGGAAGCGCCGGGCGGTGCGGGCGACCACGGCCTCGCCGGCGTTGCAGATGTTGGTGAGGCTGCGCAGGTCCCAGGACCCGGCGGCGATCTCGTCGGCGCGCTGGCAGACCAGCGAGAACGCGAAGTTCGGCGCCCAGGTGCAGGTGGCCTTGAACCGGTCCGCGCAGTCCAGCCACAGCAGCGGCCGGCGGATCACCGACTCGGTGCGCACGTTGACGTGCTCGCAGGTGAGGAACACGTCGCGCAGGTTGAACATGATCATGCCGCCGACGTGGTCGAGGGGCATCCAGTTGAGCGACACGTCGCGGTCGGTGAACCCGTTGGCGGCGATCGTCGCGTACGTGCGGGCCACGATCGTGCGGTGCCGGTGCTGCACGCACTTCGGGGTGCCGGTGCTGCCGGAGGTGAGCAGGTTGACGATGAGCGCCTCGGGGTCGGGCACGGTCCACTCGGCGGGCGCCGGGTCCGGCAGGGTCGCGGCGTCCAGCACGCGCAGCGCCTCGCCGCCGGGCAGCCGGCCGGCGAGGGAACGCACCCCGTCGAGCAGCTCCGGGTCGGCGATCACCGGCGGGCTGCCGAGCAGCTGCCACGCGGAGGCGAGCTTGCGCACGGCGGCGTTGTCGGTGCCGTACTCCGGCGCCGGGGCCACCGCGGTCGGCATGAACCCGCCCAGGACGCAGGCCCACCAGGCGGTGACGAACGTGCGGCTGTCGGCGCACTGCAGCAGCACCGCGTCGCCGGGGGTGAGGCCGTGCCGGCGCAGGCCGCCGAGCATGCGGCGGGCCTCGTCGTACAGCTCGGCGTAGGTCTGCCGGTCGGTGCCGCCGTCGGGCAGCACGTAGGTGGTGCCGCGGCCGGGGGCGATGCGGGCGGCCCGTTCCAGGGCCTCCGGCAGGGTCGCGACGGCGTCCGGCGGCAGCACCGGGTCGGGCCCGCGGACCAGGGCCGGGCGGTCGGCGGGGATCTCGACGCCGTCGGGGAGGCCGGTGGCGTCCGGCCCGGCCGACCGGCGGGTGCCCACGGCGCGCAACTTGCGGTCATAGACGGCGGCGGCGTCCTGGACGCCGGCCGCTCCGGCGGCGATGCGGGCGATGCTGTCCGACGGCAGGCGGGTGGCGGTGGCGGTGCTCACGGTGCGGTCCTTCCGTCCAGCGCGGCGGGGGGTCCGGCGCCGGGGTCGCCGGGCAGCTGCCCGGCGATCTCCCGGGCCGCCGCCGCGGTCAGTCCGACGATGAAGTAGTGGCCGCCCTCCACGGTGATGCCGGTGCGCCCGGCGCTGGTCTGCTCGTCCCAGCCGGCCAGGTCGGCCGCGCCGACCGAGCCGGTGGTGCCGCGGACGGTGGTGATCGGCACCGGCAGCGGCGGGCGGGGCCGGTGCCGGTAGTTCTCCCAGAGCTCGAACTGGCTGCGCAGCACCGGCAGCAGGAACTCCAGCAGTTGCGGGTTGGCGGCCACCGCGCCGGGCAGCCCGCCGCGGTCGCGGATCGAGGCGACGAGCTGCTCGTCGGGCAGCCGGTGCAGCGGCCGCGCCGGGGGCGGGGCCTGCGGTGCCGGCTGCTCGCCGGCGATGAGCCGCCGGGGCCAGGTGCCGAACCGGCCACCCATCTCGTGGGCCAGCTCGTACGCCAGCAGCGCGCCGGCGCAGTGGCCGTACAGCGCGTAGGGCATCGTCGTGTACGGCCGCAGCGCGATCGCGCACGCCGTGACCAGCCCCGGGACGCTGGCCGGCAGCGGCTCGCGGGAGCGGTCCTCGTGCCCGGGCGGCTGCACCGCCAGGACCTCGACCCAGGGCGGCAGCAGCGCCGCCATCGCCTGGTAGACCGACGCCCCGCCGCCGGCGAACGGCAGGCAGACCAGCCGGAGCCGGGCGCCCTCGCGGGGCACCCGGCGCACCCACTGCGAGTCCGCGGTGAAGGTGACGGTGCCGGTGCTCATCGGGCGTCCAGCTCGGCGGCGAGCTCGGCGATCTCCTCCTCGCTGCGCCCCTCGACCAGCTGCAGCGCCTCGGCGAGGGCGTCGCGCTGCGTGCCCTGGGTCGAGCTCGCCGCGTCGACGAGCGCGGACAGCCCGGAGACCGTCGGGGTGGCGAAGAACTCGGCGATCGGCACGGAGACGCCGAAGACCGCGTTGACCCGCGACGACAGCTGGATGGCCTGCAGGCTGGTGCCGCCGGCGGCGAAGAAGTTCACGTCGTTGCCGATGCGGGCGCCCAGCAGCGGGGCGAAGACCTCCTCGCGCATGGTGCGCTCGGTGGGGGTGCTGTTCTCCTCGTCGGCCTCGGTCAGCTCGTCCACGGCGGCGAACTCCACCGCCGGCAGGCGCCGCCGGTCGATCTTGCCGCTGGGGGTGAGCGGTACCGCGTCCAACGGCACCAGCACCGAGGGAACCATGGCGGCCGGCAGCCGGCCGGCGACCGCGGACCGTACGGTGTCCAGCTGCAGCTCGCCGGGGCGCTCGGGGACCACGTAGGCCATCAGCAGCGCGCCGGTGCGCGGGTCGTTGGCGACCTCGGCGACGGCCTGGGCGACGCCGTCGACGGCCTGCAGCGCGGCCTCCACCTCGCCGAGCTCGATCCGCACGCCGCGGACCTTCACCTGGCGGTCGGCACGGCCGACGAAGACCAGGTCCCCGGCGTCGTCCCAGACGGCGAGGTCGCCGGTGAGGTACCGGCGGGAGCCGGGCGGCCCGTCCGGGTCGGGGCGGAACCGGTCGGCGGTCAGGTCGGGCCGGCCCAGGTAGCCGCGGGCCACGCCGAGCCCGGCGACGGCGAGCTCGCCGATCGCGCCGGCCGGCAGGACCTGCGCGCCGGCGCCGTCGACCACGTACGCGCGGTGGTTGGCCATCGCCCGCCCGATCGGCGGCGACGCGGTCCACTCGCCCTCGCACAGCTTGGCCACGACGGTCACGGTGGTCTCGGTCGGGCCGTAGCCGTTCCAGAACGCGCGGCCGCGGGCCCACCGGGTGGTCAGCTCGCCGGTGAACGCCTCGCCGCCGACGAACGCGACCCGCAGCTGCGGGTAGTTCGACGGGTCGAGCAGCTCCATGACGGCCGGCGGCAGGTCGACCACGGTGATGCGCTCCTCGCGCAGCACCGCGTCGAGGGCGTCGATCGAGCGGCGCTGGTCCTCGTCCACCACGTACAGCTCGGTGCCGTTGAGCAGGGATCCGAAGATCTCGAACACGGACACGTCGAAGCCGGGGGAGGCGAAGTGCAGCACCCGGTCCTTCGGGGTGAGGTCGAACATGTCGCGCACGGTGCGCACGAAGTTGGCCGCGTTGCGGTGCTCGACGATGACGCCCTTCGGCCGGCCGGTGGAGCCCGAGGTGTAGATGACGTACGCGGCGGAGGCGGGCGGCACGACCGCCGGGGCGCACCGGTGGCAGGCCTCCTCCTCGTCCGGCGCCACGTCCGCCGGGTCGGTGCCGACGATCAGCCGCAGCGGCTCCGGCACCCGCCCGGCGGTCCCGGGGGAGACCACGACGGTGTCGGCCGCGGTGTCCTCCAGGATCATCGCGAGCCGCTCGTCGGGCTGGCCGATGTCCAGCGGCACGTAGGCGGCGCCGGCCCGCATGACGCCGAGCACGGCGGCGATGAGCGCCGGGCCGCGCTCCATCACGACCGGCACCAGGTCGCCGAGGCCGACGCCGGCGCCGGCGAGCTGGTCGGCGATGCGGCAGGACCAGCTGTCCAGGGCGCGGTAGGTCAGGCTGCCGCCCTGCCACACGAGCGCGGTGCGGCCCGGGCCGGCGGCGACCACCTCGGCGAACAGCTCGTGCAGCGTGGTGTCGGCCGGCTCGCCGATCGGCGCGTTCCAGCGCTCCAGCACGTCGGCGCGCTCCTGCGGGGTGCCCAGCGGCGCGTCGCCCACGGGGCGGCCCGGCTGGGCGGTGAGGGCGCCCAGGGTGTGCAGGAAGCGCTCCAGGATGCGGGTGGCGGTGGCGCGGCCGTAGAGGGAGGTCGCGTAGCGCACCGCGACGGTGGGCCGCTCGCCGCCGCTGACCTCCAGGGCCAGCTCGAACGTCCCGGCGCCGGCGTCGACCTGCTCGCAGCCGATGCGCACCCCGTCGGCCTCGACGGGGGCGGCCGGGGCGCCGGTGTCGGCGAAGCCGATCTGCACCAGCGGCAGCCGGCCGGCGTCGGGCTCGACCCCGAGCGCGTCCAGGACGAGCTTGAAGGGCAGCGTGGCGTGCTCGGCACCGGCCAGCCGCGCGGCGCGCACCTCGGCCACGACGGCGGCGAACGGGTCGGCCTCGTCCAGCTCGACGCGCAGCGGCACCAGGTTGCCGCAGTCGCCGACGAGCCGGCCGGTGTCGAACGGACCGGCGACGTCGGCCGGCAGCCCGACGGTGAGGTCCGTGCGGGCGGTGTGCCGGGCGACGACGACGAGGAACGCGGCGAGCAGCACGTCGCGCCGTTCGTGGCCGGCGGCGACCAGAGCCTCGGTCGCGGCGCGCAGCTGCGGCGGCAGCGGCGCGCGGACCACGTCGCTGCTCAGGTCGAGCAGGCGCGGGCGGGCGCCGTCGGCGGGCAGCTCGGTGCCCTCCCAGCCGGCGAGGGCGCCGCGCCAGTGCTCGGCGGCGTCGCGCGCCTCGTCCTGGGCGGCCCATTCGCGCTGCCAGCTCGCGTACGCGCCGAAGTCGACCGGATCCTGCGGCCACTGCGGCGCGGTGCCGGCGACCCGGGCGCGGTACGCGACGGCCAGGTCGCGCTGCAGCACCCGGGCGGAGCGCGGGTCGAGCACGATGTAGTGGCTGGTGAGCACCAGCAGGTGCCGCTCGGCGTCGGCGCGCAGCAGCCGGAAGCGGGCCATCGGGCCGGAGTTGAGGTCCAGGCCCCGGCGCAGCTCGTCCTGCACGACCTCGTCGGCGCGGGCGCGCAGCTTGCCCTCCTCGACGTCCTCGACGGGCAGCGGCACCTCCGCCGGGGCCGGCTGGACGTGCTGGGTGCCCTCGGTGTCGTCGTCGGGGAACGTGGAGCGCAGCACGGTGTGCCGCTGCAGCAGGTCGGTCAGTGCGGCGTGCAGCGCGCCGGGGTCGAGCGGGCCCTCGATCGGGTAGGCGAACCCGAGACCGTACGCCCGGCTGCTGGGGGCGAACCGGTCGAACAGCCACAGCTGCTCCTGCCGGAACGACAGCGGGGCCGATCGGATCCCCGAGGAGACGCCTTCCAGCCGGGCCAGCAACTCGTCCCGGCGCTCCCCGGGGAGCTGGCGCAGTCGACGAAGCAACTCGCTCTGTTGAGGCATGCCACGGTCCTCCCAGTCAGCGTTCGATTCAATACAGACTATACAGACTTCACAGCATCTGCGCCGTGGAGTGGATAGATACTCCACAGTCGACACTGCGCAGATGGGGGAACCCCGGCACCGTGGACCGTGCCGGGGCTCCAGTGGGGGCCGGAACCGCTCAGCCGAGTTTTCGCTCCAGCAGCGCCAGCAGGTCCGGCGGCGCCTCCAGGAACGTGTAGTGGGTGCCGCGCAGGACCTCTTTCTCCGTCGGCGCCCACAGCGGCCAGCCGGTCATCAGCTCGTGCGGCACCTCGACGTCGGCGTCCCAGCCGATCGCGGTGATCCGCCCCGGCACGGTGCCGGCCGGGCGCCAGTACACCCGGTTGGCCTCCACGTCGGCCTCCATCACGTCGATGAACAGGTCGACCAGCTCGTCGGCCTGCGCGGCGGCGCCCATCGCGGTCAGCAGCCCGGCGATCTCCGCCCGCAGCCCGGCCTCGTCCAGGCCGAGGAACCGGCCCCACGGGCCGTCCTGCGGCGCGACCTGACTCGACATGAAGATCTGCCGCGGCCCCGGCAGGCCACGCTCGGCGGCCTGGATCACCAGCTCGAACGCCGGCAGCGCGCCGCCGCAGTGGCCGAACACCGCGTACGGCCGGGCGGTGATCAGCTCGCCGACGTCGTCCAGCATCGTCTTGGCGAGGTCCTGGTAGGTGCCGAAGTGCGGCTCCCGCATCCGGTTCTCCCGCCAGGGCAGCTGCAGCGGCACGACCTCGGCCGGGCCGACGCGGGCCGGCCAGGCGCGGTACATCGAGGCGCCGCAGCCAGAGTACGGCATCGCCAGCAGCAGCATGCCGGCGTCGGCGGACGGCTCGTTGAGAAACCAGCGGCGCTGGTGCGGCTCCATCATGCCTTCTCCCCGATCACCACACCGTTCGCGCCGGGCGAGTCGAAGCGGACCGTGCGCACCCGGGCGCACCCGGCGTCGCGCAGCCAGCCGGCGTACTCGGCCGCCGTGTAGTTGCGCCCCCAGGTGCCGACCAGCATGTTCATGCTCATCAGCGCCGCGTCGACCGGGCCGGACTTGTCGTCGTCCACCAGCAGCTCGCTGATCAGCAGCGTGCCGCCGGACGGCAGCGCGTCCAGGCAGCCGGCGATGATCCGGCGGTTCTGCGCCTCGTCCCAGTCGTGCAGGATCATCGACAGCAGCACCGCGTCGTGCCCGGACGGGATGGGGTCCTTGAAGAAGTCCGCCGGCACGGTGCCGATGCGCTGCGCCAGGCCGGCCGCGTCGATGCGCTGCCGGGCCAGGCCGCACACGTGCGGCAGGTCCAGCACGGTGCCGGTGAGGTGGGGGTACCGCCGGTGCAGCTCGATCAGCGTGGCCCCGGCACCACCGCCGACGTCCAGGATGCGCCGCACGCCGGAGAGGTCCACGGCGGCCGCCATCCGGCGGGCGGTGAGGGTGGAGAACGTGAAGAGCCCGTCCCAGAAGGACTCCGGCCGGTTGCCGTCGGCGAACATGTTGCGGTCCGGATCCGGCACCGGCTTGGTGGGCGCGTCGGTGCGCACCGCCTCGGTCGCGCGCAGCCAGCCGGGCGCGGTGTACCGGGCCACCATCAGCACGTAGTCGGCGAAGTAGTCGGGACGCCCCGGCACCAGGTACCGGTCGGCGACGGCGCCGTTGTGGTAGCGCCCGCCGCGCTGCTCCAGCAGCCCCAGCGCGGTGCATGCGGTCAGCAGCACCTCCGCCGGGCGCGCGCCGATGCCGAGCCGGTCGGCCAGTTCCGGGGCGGTGGCGCCGCCGTCGTCCAGGGTCTCGAACAGGCCGGTCTCGATCGCCGCGGTCAGCGTCTGTGCCCGCCACAGTCCGGTCGCCAGGTCGATCAGCAGCGTCGGCGGCGGACCCGTCTGCGCGGCCGGCGCGATGGTTGTCTCTGCGGTCATGTCAGCGCTCCTCACCGGCGCGGAAGCGCACCTGCACCTGGTCGAACATGATGTGGCGGCCGTTCTCGAAGTGCAGCGCGCTCGGCCCCGCCAGCTCGTACACCGGAAGCTCGGCCAGCTCGTCCAGCACCGCGGCGAACTCGGCCCGCGCCAGGTGCACCCCCATGCAGTGGTGGATGCCGTGGCCGAAGCCCAGGTGCTGGTGGGAGTTGCCGCGGTCGGGGTCGAACGCGTCGGGGTCGGGGAACTTCTCCGGGTCCCGGTTGGCCGCGTCGAACAGCAGCACCACCCGGGCGCCGGCCGGGATCGTGGTGCCGGCGACGGTGACCTCGCGGGTGGTGACCCGGGTGAACCGGTCGGTCGGGCACCAGCGGCGCAGCGCCTCCTCCGCGACGGCTGCGCGCAGCCCCGGCTCGCGGCGCAACCGCAGCTGCAGCCCCGGATCCTGGCCCAGCGTGTGCACCAGGCGGGTGATCGAGTTCATCGTGTTGTCGTGCCCGGCGACGCAGAAGCTGACGATGATCGAGTACAGCTCCTCGTCCGGCAGCGGCTCGCCGTCGCGCCGCATGGCCGCGAGCTTGGCGATGTAGCCGCCGTCGGGCTCGCGCCGGACCCGCTCGATCTCCTCGGCGAGGATGTCGTGGAACGCGGGCCAGAACTTGCTCGCGTCGCGGTCGGTGGAGATGTACGTCCACATCGTCTTCGTCGCCGCCCGTACCCGGCTGCGGCAGGCGTCGGACAGCCCGAAGGCCACCCCGAGCACCTCGATCGCGAACGGCTCGGCGAGCTCCGCCATCAGGTCGCCGTGGCCGCGCCCGGCCACCGGCGCCAGCAGCCGGGCGGCGATGCGGCGCAACTGCGGCGCCAGGTCGCCGACCGCCTCGCGGGTCACCGGATCCGCCATCCGGTCGCGGATCTCGCGCTGCTGCGGAGGGTCGAAGTCGATGGGGGAGAACATCGGCATCCCCTCGGCGCGCGGGAAGTGCACCCCGCGGGCCGAGCTGAAGGTCTGCCAGTCGGTGAGCGCGGCGCGCACGTCGGCGTAGCGCGACAGGATCCAGATCCCGCCGTACGCCGGCGAGAACGTGACGCCGCGCTCGCGGATCTCGCTGTTGACCAGCTGCGCGGTCTGCGGGGTGTAGTCGGGGTCGTGATGGTCGAACGCGGTCACCAACCTGTCGGTGGCGTTCGCGGCCTCCATGGTCACGCCAGCTTCCATGCCAGCCTCCAAGCCGGGTCCGTGGGCCCATGGGGGTTCCCATGGGCCCGTGACGTTCTTGGGGTTCTGCGGTACCGCGGTGCCTCAGCGCCGCCGCGGGGTGATCGGGGGGAGTGAGGGCGCGGCGGCACTGTCGGCGGCCGCGTCGGCGGCTGCGCCGGAACGGATCAGCCGGGCCAGGCCGCGCACGGTCGGGTCGCTCACCAGGTCGTTCATCTCGACCCGGGTGCCGAGGTCCTGCTCGATGTGGCCCTGCAACCGGGCCAGCAGCAGCGAGTCGCCGCCGAGCTCCAGGAAGTGGTCGTCGGCGCCGACCCGGTCGACGTGCAGCAGGCCGGCGAAGAGCGCGGCCAGCCGCGTCTCCGCGCCGGGGGCCGGCGCCCGCCAGGCCCGCGCCGGCCGGCCCCGGGCCCAGTCCGCCGGGGGCAGCCGGCGCCGGTCGATCTTGTTCGAGGTGTTCAGCGGCAGCTTGTCCAGCTGCACGTACGCGACCGGGACCATCCAGTCCGGCAGCCGCTCGATGGCGTAGTTGCGCAGCTCCAGCGGCGCGACATCGCGCTCGGCGACGAAACACGCGACGAGCCGGCGCTGGTCGCCGTCCATGGCCGGCACCACCGCGACCTGGCGGACGTCGGGGTGCCGGCCGAGCACCCAGTCGACGTCGCCGAGCTCGACGCGGTGGCCGCGGATCTTCACGATGTCGTCGATGCGGCCGTGGTGCTCCAGGATGCCGTCGGGGCGGAACCGCCCGGCGTCGCCGGAGCGGTAGAGGCGGCTGCCGGGCGCGCCGAACGGGTTGGGCCGGAACCGGTCCGCGGTCTGCGCGGGGTCGCCGAGGTAGCCCAGGCTCAGGCAGTCCGAGTCGATCCACACCTCGCCGATGCCGTCACCGACCGGGGTCAGCCCGTCCTCCTCCAGCAGGTGGACGGTGACCCCGTCGATCGGCCGGCCGACGGGCGGGGCGGCCTCCCGGTCGGCGGCGGTGGCCGTCGACGGGGTGCACCGCAGCGGCCACGGGTGGACGGAGTTGGCGATCTGGAAGGCCTCGAGGCTGCCGTACGACACGGCGACCTCGAACGGCAGGCCCGCCGGGCCCCACCGGTTGAGCCGGTCCCCGCCCAGGGCCAGCAGCCGCAGGTCGCACCCGTCCGGCCAGGGCAGGTGCTGCAGCACCTCGCCGACCGGGGTGATCACGAAGCTCAGCGTGATGCGCTCCTCGAGGAGCCAGTCGCGCAGGGCCGGCGGGGAGGCGATCACGTCGTGCTCGCCGATCACGATCTGCGCGCCCTGCCAGAGCAGCCCGCCGACCTCGTGGATGGCGATCCCGGCGCCGGCCGCGCCGAGCCAGGAGCCGCGGTCGGCGGCGGTGGTGCCGTTGATGGTGGCGCTGCGGGCGGCGCTGAGCGCCAGCCACGAGTGCTGGGCGAGGACGATCTTCGCCGCGCCCGTGGAGCCCGAGGTGAACATCGCGTAGGCGAGCTCGTCACGCCGGGGCGCCGGGGCGGGGTCCGGCAGGTGTTCCCGCGCCGGCGCGCCGGCGTCGATCGTCACCACCGGCAGCCCGCCGGGCACCGGCGGCGTCGGGTTGCCGCCGCCCGGGCAGGGCGCCACGGGCACCCCGACCGGGACGGGCGGCACCTCCGCCGCGTTCGGGCAGTGGGCGGCGGCCACCACGGCGGTGGGGCGGCCCGCCGCGATGGCCCGGTTGAAGCGCTCGACCGGCACCGACGGGTCCAGCGGCATGCAGACGCCGCCGGCCTTGAGGCAGCCGAGCATGCCGACCACCCACTCGATCGAGCGGCCCAGGTACATGGCGACCATGTCACCGCGCCGTACCCCCAGGACCGACAGCTCGTGGGCGAGCTGGTTGGCCTGCTGGTTGAGCTCCCCGTAGGTCAGCTCGCGCGCGCCGTGCCGGACGGCCGGCGACCGCGGTGCGGTCCGGGCGAACTCCTCGATCCTGGAGACCAGGGTCGCCGTGCCGGTATCGCGCTCCCGCGCGACCGGGGTGTCCTGCTGGGTGATCATGTCTACCTCCCTGGTGACTCCGCGGCGCTGCCTTCCTGGTGACTCCGCGGCGCTGCCTCCCTGCTGACTACGCGGCCGGGACGACCACCCGATCCTGCTCCGGGACGTCGTCGACGAGCGTGTGCACCCGGCCCGCCAGGACCCAGAGCACGGCGACCACGGCGAGGCCGGCGGCCAGGTAGAAGGCGGTGACGTTGGTGAACGCCACGGCGATCGCGCTGCCCAGCAGTGGCCCGGCGGCGTTCGCGCCCCAGACGAACGGCAGGGCGACGCCACCGACGCGGCCCATCGCCTGCGGCGGCGTGGCCTTCTGGATCAGCGTCATCACACCGACGTTGCCGACCGGCGTGGTGAACGACGAGATGCCCTGCGAGATGATCAGGATCGTCACGGCGGTAGCGGTGTTGCCGAACTGCGCGAAGGGCAGCAGCAGGAACGCGGCCACCAGCATCGAGTGGGTCAGCAGCAGCGTGCGGCCCATGCCGAGGCGCTCGTTGATCCGCCGGGACAGGATCGCGCCGAGGATGACCGGCGTGCCGCCGATGCCCAGCACGAGCCCGATCTGCGCGGCGCTGAGATCCAGATCCTGGTAGCCGAACACGATGATCATCGCCAGGACCATGGACACGGCCGTGTTGCCGAACGTGGCCATCAGCGTCAGGTACCGCAGCAGCCGGTTGCCGAAGGTCATCGACACCCCGCCGCGCAGGTCGGCGAGGGTGGCCTTCACGCCGCCCGGGCGGGGCTGCGGCGCCGGCTCGCGGAACTTCACCAGCATCAGCGACAGCCCGGCGAACAGGTAGGTGACGGCGTCCGCGGTGATCGCCCGCGCCGCGCCGAGCGCGCCGACCAGGGCACCACCGGCGCTACGGCCGAAGATGAGCGCGACGGACCGGCTCAGCTGGGTCTTGGCGTTGCCGTCGACCAGGTCCTCCCGCGGCAGCAGCTGCGGCAGGTACGCCTGGTAGGCGAGCTGGAAGACGACGTCGAAGACGCCCTTGAGCACCGCCGCCACGTACAGGTGGCCGATCGTCAGCCCGTCCAGCGCCCACAGCAGCGGCAGCGAGCCGAGGATGACGAACCGGGCGAGGTTGGCGACCTGCATCATCGTGCGCCGGTTCAGCCGGTCGGTGAGCACCCCCATCACCGGGGCGAGCAGCACGAACGGGATCCACTGCAGCGCGATCAGCAGACCCACGCCGAGCGCGCCCTCGCCGAACACGAGGACGGCGAGGGACGGCAGCGCGATGACGCTGATCTCGCTGCCCAGCAGGCTGATCGACTCACCGCCCCAGACGAAGGCGAAGTCGCGGTTGCGCAGCACCGACGGGCGGCGGCCGCCGTCGCCACCTCCGGCGGTGGGTGTCGCGGTGCCGGAGGGACCCGGTGGCGTCTTGGGCGATACCGTGTCGGGACGCTCAGCCCGGGTGGTTGCTGTCCTGTTTTGCGAGTTTGTTGAGGTCATGCCCCATGGCTCCTCTGCAGGAATTCGTACGGGACGCCGGTATCCCGGTGTGGTGTATGCGTATGTCGGCGCCGAGTCTTTGCCCACACACCACAAATGCCGACGGCCTCACCGTACAACCGGTCTGCAGACAGCGCATCTCCAGGCCGGTCTTCAGCCCTGAAAGCCACTCGAACCGGTCACTCCTGCGCATCGGACGCGCAGTGAGTTATCGTATTTCCATGAGAGACTACGAAGACTTCATGCCTCTTGCGGCCATCCAGGAGCACTTCTGGTCCTCGGACGGCTCGGCGGCGGAGCAGGCGCCGCTGACCGAGTGCGTGGCCCTGGCCGTGCCCGGCCCGCTGGACCCGGCGGCCCTGCGCACCGCGGTCCGGGCGCTGCTGTCCCGCCACGAGATCCTGCGCAGCGCCGTGCGGCTGCACGACGGCGAGCCGGGCCAGGTCGTGCTGCCGGTCCCGGATCCGCTGCCGGTGACCGAGATCGACCTGCCGCACCGCGACACCGGCACCGACGCGGATCAGGACCGCGACCGGGAGCTGACCCGGTTCGCGGGCACCGGCATCGACCCCGCGGCCGGCTGCGGGATCGCGTTCCTGCTGCTGCGCGGCGGCGCCCCGGTCCGCGAGGACGTCCTGGCCGTGGCGGTGCACCACATCGTCGCCGACGCCACCACCGTGAACCTGCTGCTGGCCGAGCTCGCCGCGGACTACGCCGCCGCCCTGGCCGGACAGGCGTCGCCGGTGCCCGAGCCGGAGCTGCAGTACGGCGACTTCGTGCAGTGGGAGCGCGACGCGCTGCTGCCCGCCTCGCAGGACGCCGACACCGCCTGGTGGCGCGAGACCCTGCGGGCCGCGCCGACCAGCCTGGACGTGCGCCCCGACCGGCCGCGCCGGCGGATCCGGCGCGGGGTCGGCGGCCGCATCGAGTTCGTCCTGCCGGGCGTCGACGGCGCCGCCCTGCGCCGCACCGCCCGCGAGCTGCCATGCTCGCCGTACGCGCTGTGCCTGGCCGGCTGGGCGGCCACGATCGCCAGCTCCACGGGCCGCGACGACCTGATCCTCGGCGTGCTGGCGGCGAACCGGGGCGTGCCGCAGCTGGAGTCGCTGATCGGGCAGGTCTCCAACACCGTGCCGCTGCGCCTGGACCTCACCGGCGCGCCAGACCTCGCCGAGCTGGCGGCCCGCTGCTCGGCGCGGGTCGCCTCGGCCATCGAACACGTCCGGCTGCCCTTCACCCGGATCGTGCAGGCGGTGTCCGCGCCGCGCCCGACCGACCGGACCCCGCTCATCCAGCACCTGTTCCTGCCCCGCGTCGACGCCGTCGGTGAGCTGCGCCTCGGCGGGCACCCCGTGCGGGTCCTGGACGTCGAGCGCGGCCGCGGCCGGTTCGACACCGTCGCCGAGGTCGAGTTCTCCGGCGAGCGGGTCCGGCTCTGGCTTGAGTACGACGGCGACCTCTACACCCCCGAGGGCGTCGAGGCGCTCGTCGAGGATTACGCCGGGGTACTGCGGCAGTGGCTGGCCCGGCCGGGACTGCGCCTGCCCGACCTGCGGCTGCGCGAGCCGGACCCGGCGCCCGCCGGTGACACCGCGGAGGAGGCGGTGCCCTTCGAGCTGCCGGACGGCACGCCGGTGACGCTGCGGCTGGACCGTTCGCGCGGCGAAGGGTACTGGCCGGTGCTGACCGGCCTGGCGGGCGCCCGCGCCGAGGACCTGCGGCCGGCGCCCGGGCGGTCGGCGCACCAGCCGGCCCCGCTGCTGCTGGCCGGGGCGCCGACGGGCTTCACCGCCCGGCGCGACGTGCGGGGCCGCCTGGAGATCGTGGACGGGCTGCCCGCCCCGGCGACGGACACCGCCGCGCCCACGCCCGGCCCCGGCGGCACGGACGGACCCGACCGGCTCCTCGCGCTGATCATCGAGATCTGGGCGCAGGCCCTGGAGCACCCCGGGCTCGCCCCGGACGACGACTTCTTCGCCTGCGGCGGGCACTCGCTGCTCGCCACCCGTCTGGTCGCGGACGTCCAGGAGGCGCTCGGGGTGCGGGTCCGGGTGCGGACGCTGTTCGAGAACCCGACCCCGGCCGAGCTGACCGCGAGCCTGCGCGCCGCCAACCCGGAGCTCGACGCCATGCTGGAGCTCGTCGCCGAACTGCCCGACGACGCCGGGGCGGCGGACACCGCCGGCGGCTCGGGCGACGCCGACGGTCCGCACGTCGCCGGATCCGACGTGGCGGTGGACGTGCCGCTGCTGTCCGGCCAGCGCCAGCTGTGGCTGGCCGAGCAGGCCGACCCGGGCTCGCTCACCCACACCATCCCGCTGGTGCTGGACCTCACCGGGCCGCTGCGGACGGACGCGTTCGCCGCCGCGGTCAACGACGTGGTCGCGCACCAGCCGGGGCTTCGCGGCACATTCGTGGAGGTGGACGGTCAGCCTGTCCAGCGGATCCAGCCCTACACCGGTATCGACGTGCAGGTGTGCGACCTCAGCGGACTCGACGAGGCCGCCCGCGCGGCGGAGCTGCTGCGCCTGGAGCGGGACATCGCCTACACCGGCTTCGACATCACCCGCGGCCCGCTGCTGCAGGCCCGCGTCGTGCGCCTCGGCCCCGAGCGGCACCAGGTGCAGCTGCTGCTGCACCACCTGGTCACCGACGAGGTGTCGATGACGCTGCTGATGCAGCAGCTGTGCATCGCGTACGAGGCCAGGGCCGCCGGGCGCGAGCCGGCGCTGCCCCGCCACGAGGTCGACTTCGCCACCCTGGCGCGGGCCGAGCAGCGCATGCTGGACGGCCCCGAGGGCGACCGGCTGCGCCGCTTCTGGGCCCGCGAGCTGGCCGGCGCGCCGCAGCTGCGGCTGGAGACCGACCATCCGCGCGGCGACCGGGCGCGCTTTCGCGGCGAGTTCCTGGAGCGCCCCGTCTCCGCCGAGGCGGCCGGCACGCTGCGCGAGCTGGCCGGCGCCGGGCGCACCACGCCGTTCACCGTGTTCTGCGCCGCGGTCTCGGTGCTGCTGCACCGCCTCAGCGGTCAGGACGACATCGTCATCGGCATCCCCACCGCGAACCGCACGCAGCGCGGCGCCGAGCAGCTGATCGGGTGCTTCCTCAACGTGGTGCCGATCCGGCTCGACCTGTCCGGCGACCCCCGCTTCGACGAGCTGGTGCAGCGGGTCGGTGCGGCGGTGCTGCGCGCGTACGAGCACCAGCAGGCGCCCTTCGCCGACATCGTGCAGACCGTCCAGCCCCGGCGGGTCGCCGGGATGCACCCGATCTACCAGGTCACCTGCGAGCTGCAGCTGGAGTCCTGGATGCCGGCCGAGTTCGCCGGCCTGGGCTGCGAGTACCGCTTCGTCTCCCACGGCACCGCCCGCTACGACATGGCCTTCCACGGGCTGCTGCGCCCCTCGGGCCTGTCGGCGATGCTGGAGCTGAACACGGACCTGTGGGACCGCGAGTCCGGCCACCGGCGCATCGACCAGGTGCTGGAGCTGCTCGCCGCGGCGGGCGAGGCGCCCGGCACGCCGATCAGCGCCCTGGCCGCGCGGCTCGCCGGCCCGACCGGCGCTCTGGCCGCGCGGCCCGACGGCGCGCCGTTAGCCGCCGCGCCGGGCCGGGCCTGAGCCTCGGCGAGCG
Source organism: Dactylosporangium sp. NPDC050688 (assembly GCF_040654515.1). Taxonomy (NCBI): domain Bacteria; kingdom Bacillati; phylum Actinomycetota; class Actinomycetes; order Micromonosporales; family Micromonosporaceae; genus Dactylosporangium; species Dactylosporangium sp. NPDC050688. Next base: position 29,299 of record NZ_JBFAIC010000072.1, on the reverse strand, counting down.
GCGCGACCGGTGCGGCCGTCACCCGGCGGAGCGTTCCGGTCGCGCGGAGTCGGCAAACCGCAGTCACGCTGTGTCATCGCTACGTTGCAGACTTCAGTGCGTCAACGGTTGGGTAAGTGGTAGCGGAGCCGGTGAATTCCCAGGTCGGGTGCGGTGCGGCGGGGCTTGCGTCGCCTTTGAAGTGTCACTGTTCGGGTGACGCTGCCAAGATTCGACGGGAGTATAGTATTGGCACAATTGCTGCGCCACTCCACACGCACCTTTCCCTCGGCTTGCCCGGGGAGCGCAACCGAATAAGGCGGTCTCGATGAACACCGGTCAGGAGTACGCTGAAACGCACTACACGGTCAAGATCGTGGCCGAGAGTCCGGACGGTGACAAGATGCCCGCCACCATCACCGCCAGGGTCCGGATCAACAAGAACCTCGAGGCCCAGGTCGTCGAGCTGTCGGTGATGGCGCCCGAGGGCGGCGCACTGCCGACCAACGCGGCCCGGTCGATCGACTTCGACATGCTGGCCCGCTCGCTCAGCAGCGCCGTGGCCGCGACCGTGCTCACCGGAGCGCCGGCGGACGCCGAGGACGCCACGCCCCGCCGGGCCAAGCCCGAGCGGCCCTACCGGCGCATGCCCGACCCCGAGCTGGTCGCCGCCGAGCTGCGCCGCACCGGCAGCGTGGGCCAGCTGGCCCGGCACTTCGACGTGCCCCGTTACACCGCCCAGGCGTGGGTCGACCGGCTGCGCCGCAACGGCCTGCTGGAGTTCCTCGACACGTGACCCGGCGCGTGGCTCCGCGCCGATCGGGGCCGGTCGCGACTCTGCAGAGTCTCGTAGACACTGGGATACTTGACGCATGACGACGGAAACGGTGGAGCAACGCCTCGGACCCTATGTCGAGCACCTCGGCCTGCAGTTCGGGCAGGTCGGTCCGGACCGGGTGGTCGCCACCTGGTCGGCCCGCGGCGACCTGCTGCAACCGCACGGCATCCTGCACGGCGGGGTGCACTGCGCGGTCGTCGAGTCCGTCGCGAGCGTGGCCGCGGACCGCTGGATCGGCGAGCGGGGCACCGTGGTCGGCGTCAGCAACACCACCGACTTCTACGCCCCGGTGACCGCCGCGAACGGCCGGCTCACCTCGACGGCGCTGCCGGTCCACCGGGGCGCGACCCAGCAGGTCTGGGCGGTGGAGACCCTGGACGCCGCGGGCAACCTGGTCGCCCGCGGGCAGGTCCGGCTGCAGAACCTGCGCTGAGCCGCGAGCCGCCCGGGGTGATCACGTTCGGGGGACCCGGCGCCGACCCGATGTGGTGTCCGCCGCCGCCGGCCTACGGTGGCTGAGTCATCCTCATCAACCGACGGGAGCCGCGGATGATCTGGCGCGCCGAGGTGGTCGACCAGCTCGACCTGTACTGGGAACACCACCTGGCGCCGCGGCTGGCCGGGCTCACCGACGACGAGTACTTCTGGGAGCCGGTGAAGGACTGCTGGTCGCTGCGGACCGCCGCGGACGGCGGGGCGACCCTCGACGGGCAGCAGCGGGAGCAGGACCCCGACCCGCCGCCGGTGACCACCATCGCGTGGCGCATGACGCACGTGTCGTTCCACGTGCTCGGCATCCGGACCAGCGCGCACTTCGGCGACGGCACGCTCACCATGCAGACCGCGCAGCTGCCGGTGACCGCCGAGGCCGCCGTGGCGACCCTGGAGCGGCACTACCGTGGCTGGCGCGACGCGGTGGCCGGCCTCGACGGCGCTGCCCTCGCGCGGGCGATGGGCGACGCCGAGGGCCCGTGGAGCAAGCGGCCGATGGCCACGCTGCTGCTGCACGTCAACCGCGAGGTGATGCACCACGGCGCGGAGATCTGCCTGCTGCGCGACCTCTACCGGGCCAAGTTCGGCTGAGCCCGCCGGCCAGGCCACCGGTCACGGCACCGGTCAGGCCAGGCGAACCGTCAGCCCGCTGAGCCCGTTGGCCTTGCCGACGTGCGTGGCTTCCTTCTGCAGGTCCTTCTCCGGCAGGCGGACGCCGTCGAATGGGGTCACCACGAGCTCCTGGCCGTCGATCTCCCACACCGCCTCGACCCTGCCGTCGACGACGACGATCGGGGAGATCCAGCCGGCCGCCCGGCTCACCGCGGTGCGGTGCTTGGCGTCCAGCAGCGCGTCGTCCTTCGTGCCCGGGCCGAGGATGTACTGGTCGAAGTGGCCGAGCAGCTTGATGCTCTGGCACGGCTTGGCGTCGGCGAGCGCGTCCGCGTGCTCGGTCAGGATCAGCGCCTTGCGGCCCTCGACGTCGACCTCGGTCAGCCGGTCCTCCAGCGCCGCGAACCACTTGCGCAGCTTCGGTTTGCTGGTGCTGTTGAGCGTGAGCCAGCGGTCGAAGGTGTCCGGCGTCGCCGGGCCGTACGCGCCGAGGTAGGCCTCGATCGCCACCCGCGCGGCGTCGTCGGGCTCGGGGATGCCCTTCCAGTCGGCGCCGAACTTCTTCGCCGGCGACGTGAACGTGATCTTGTTGCCCTTGTTCGGCCCATGGCACAGGGCGCCGCGCCAGGCGAGGGGCTTGAGCACCGAGCCCCAGCCGGAGCGCAGCCGCTCCTCCATGCCCTTGAACCGTTTGTCGGCGATGAGGCGGGTGACCAGCTCGTCGCGGGTCAGCTCGGCGCCGCCGTCGAGGATGCCGGACACCTCCTCGGTCAGCTCGTCGACCTGCTTCGGGCTGACGCCGGACGCCTTCGTCCACGAGGGTTTGAGCCAGCTGCCCGCATCGGCCATCAGCGACAGGTAGGCACCGGCGTCGTCGGGGCGCAGCAGGTGCAGGGTGCCACGCATGGCCCACGTCTTCATCAGCGTGAGGTCGGCGACGTCGCGGTCGACGGTGTCGCCGTCGGGTGTCGCCTGGCGCAACGCGACGGCCAGTTCGGCGGCGCTCCACACCTGCGCCTGCACACCACACAGTCTGCCGACGATCTCGCTCGCGGTCCGCTTCGTGCGCGGGTGCACGTACTGGCGCTGCATCCGCCACGTGGCGACCTGTTTCCAGGTGACTTTCACGTCGTCCCCTTCTGCAGTCAACAGATACTCACCGTACAACGAGTCTGTATACCCGGCAGCAGACGCGACGAAGCTCCCACCATCCGTGGTGGGAGCCCCGTCGCGTGCGTTCAGCCGGTGTCCGCGGTCCTGGCCTCGAGCGTGTTGCGTTTCGCGGCGGGGCGGCTCCACCGCCGCATGATGGGCCGCTCCACGAACGTGTACAGCAGCCAGGCGAGCACCAGGCTGGTGACGATGGTCAGCCCCGCATAGGTGAGCACCGTCGCCCACGTCGTCGGCGCCTGCGCCGGGTCCGCGCCCCAGGTCGGGGAGTGCCGGCCGATCCAGCCGTAGACCACGACGAGCCAGTGCACCAGGTACAGCGCGAAGGAGATCTCACCGAGGAACACCATGACGCGCCCGCCCAGCGAGCTGCCGCCCCGGTTGATGTCGGCGTTGGCCGCGGCGCCTACCAGGAACACCAGCGGCAGCGCGGAGACCGCGACGAAGCCGAGGACCGGCGGGGTCGCGCCACCGGCGGCGATGGCCCCGACCGCCGCGACGGCGAGCGCCACGGGCAGCGGCCACCGCTTCACCCAGCGGCCGTGGATGACGATCAGCGCGGTGAACATGCCCAGCACGAACTCGAGCATCCGCACCGGCGGGAAGAACGTCATGAACCACATGTGCAGCCACGGCAGCCCGGTGCCGCGGTGCAGCCCGCCGCCGGGCAGCAGCAGCGCCACGAACGGCACGGCGCAGATCGCGGCGAACGTGATCCAGAAGCCGCGCCACAGCCGCTCCGGGCGCACCTTGCGCAGCAGGTTCAGCACGAACGGGAAGGCGAGGTAGAACAGCAGCTCACACGACAGCGACCAGGTCGGCGTGTTGGACCACAGGTTGAACAGCAGGTCCTGGTCGGGGATCCACGCGTGTACCAGGAACAGCGTGGCGAGCGCGTCGCGGGTCGACAGCGCGTGCGCCGCGCTCACCGCGAGCAGCACCGCGGCCAGCAGCGTCACCAGGTGGTTCGGATAGATCTTGAAGAACCGTCGGCGCCAGAACTGCGGCACGGTGTCGGTGTCGCGGGCGACCCAGGTCAGCACGAAACCGCTGAGGATGAAGAAGAACGACACCCCGACGGAGCCGAACCCGTAGAACACGTGCAGCACGAACACCTGGTCCCGGGCGACGTTGGGCAGCAGGTTGATCCCGACGTGGCAGAGCACGACGAGGAAGGCCGCGACGAAGCGCAGGCCGGTGAGGGAGTGCAGCTTGTCGCTGCGCCGCCGCTCGGTCCCCGGCCCGGGGCCGGCGACCGTCGCGACCTGGTGGTCCGCGGCGGTGATCTCCGCGCTGGAGACGTGCGTTCTCGGTGTCATGGTCAGGCACCTCCGGTGGAGTCGGCGGCCGGGTCGAGTTCCCCGGCCAGTTCGCGGACCACGGTCGCCTGATAGAAGTTGCGCACCGGCAAACGCCGTCCCTGTTCGGCCTCGATCAGGTCGATGACCTCCATTGCGGTCAGTGAGGTGCCGCCGAGAGCGAAGAAATCGTCGTCGGCGGACACGTCCCGGTCGAGCTTGAGCACCCGCTGGTACACACCGCTCACGTAGCGGATCCGGTCCTCGTCGTGGATCAGTGCCGTCGTGGCCATCGTCATCACCTCGTCCTCGTGGCGGCGGCCCCGTGGCGCGCCGGTCGCTCGTGCTGGTCGTAGGTCCGGGCGAGCAGGTCCCGCGCGGCGTCGACCACCGCGGCGGTGCTCACCCCGTGTGCGGCCAGCGCGTCGCACTGGCCGGCGACGCGGGCGCCGGGGCTGCCCCGCACCGCGAGCCGTCGCATCGGCACCGCCAGGTCGGCGGCCACCACCTCGGCGACGGCGTCGCCCATGCCGCCCTGCGGCCGGTGCTCCTCCACCGTCACCACGCCGGCCCGGCCGCGGCAGCCGGCGAGCAGCCCGTCGCGGTCCAGCGGGTGCAGCGTGTGCAGCTCGAGCACCTGGACGGCGATGCCGTCCCCGGCGAGCTCCTCGGCGGCCTCCAGGGCGAACAGCAGCGGCAGCGCACCGGTCGCCACGACGGTGGCGTCGGTGCCCTCGCGCAGCACCCTGGCGCGGCCGAGCTCGAAGCCCGGCGCCGCGTCGCCACCACCGGCCGGGGCCGCCGCGCCGCCGTCCGGGGGCACCGGCGTGGCCGAGCGACCCAGCCGCAGGTACGCGGGGCCGGGAAGCTCGTGCAGCTGCCGGGTGGCGGCGGCGATGTGCCGCCCGTCGCCGGGCACGACGACGGTCAGGTCCGCCAGCGCGCGGGCGACCGCCAGGTCCTCCAGGGCGAAGTGGGTGGTGCCGAAGTGCGCGGCCGACAGCCCGCCGTGGGTGGCGATCACCCGCACCGGCAGCCGGTTGCCGACCACGTCGAGCTTCAGGAACTCCGCCGCACGCATGGTCGCGAACGTCGCCATCGTGTGCACGTACGGGATGAAGCCGCGGCTGGCGAGGCCGGCGGCGACCGTCATCAGGTTGGCCTCGGCGATGCCGATGTTCACGTACTGGCCGGGGAACCGCTTGGCGAACGTGTCCTCCAGCCCGCCGGTGTCGGAGTCCAGGCAGATCACCCGGGGGTCTGCGGCGGCCAGCTCCAGCAGCGCCTCGCGGTAGGCGGCGCGCGGGTCGGGGCCGAGCGTGACCTCCTCGGCGGCCTTGCTTGCGGCTTCTTCGGCGGTGGCGGCCGGTGCGGCACTCATGACGCACCTCCCGCCGGCCGGGCGAGCGCCGCGAGGGCCCGCTGCACCAGCGCCGGCTTGAGCTTGGCGTAGTGCCCGGCGACCCGCTGCTCCAGGAACGGCACGCCGCGGCCCTTCACGGTGCGGGCGATGACGGCGACCGGCCCGTCGGCGGATGGGCGCAGCGCCTCGCGCAGCGCGGGCAGGTCGTGCCCGTCGACGGTGCGCGCCTGCCAGCCGAAGGCCGCGAACTTGGCGTCGAGGGGCTCCAGGGCGACGCAGTCCTCGGTGCCGCCGGTGATCTGCAGCCCGTTGCGGTCCACGGCCGCGACCAGCCCGGGCAGCCGGCGGTGGCCGGCCAGCAGCGTGGCCTCCCAGACGCTGCCCTCCTGCAGCTCGCCGTCGCCGAGGACCGTGTACACGCACCGGTCGCCGCCGCGCAGCTGCTCCGCGAGGGCCAGCCCCACCGACAGCCCGAGCCCGTGGCCGAGCGAGCCGGTGGCGAACTCGACGCCGGGCAGGTCGTGCCGCGGGTGGCCGAACAGCCGGCTGCCGGGCTGGGCGTAGCCGTCCAGCTCGTCTGCCGGGAAGCAGCCCAGCTGGGTCAGCGCGCTGTACAGCGCCGGCGCGGCGTGGCCCTTGCTGAGCACGAAGGCGTCGCCGGGGCGCAGCAGCTCGGCGTGCAGCACGGCCATCAGGTCGGCGCAGGACAGGCTGCCGCCCGCGTGCGCGCCCTCGGGCCCGCCGGCCATCCTGATGATGTCCTGGCGGATCCGCTGTGCCATGGACGCCGCGTCAGGCCTGCGTCCGGGCGCCGGGCCCGGCGCCGCTGGTGCGGGCGGGGCCGCGGGGGAGTGCGGAGGGCCTGTCGTGGTCGGCACGGCCATGTCTGGCTCCCTTCGTGGTGGTGGTCGAGTGGGATTGGGTCAGCCTCGGCGCAGCACCTCCCGCCAGCCCGGGGCCGGCCGGGAGCGGGCCATCCGGCGGATCAGGTCGAAGTGCTGCCAGACCTTCTCGAATGCGTCGGCGTAGCGCTGCAGCAACGGACCGGCGTCCGGGTCGAGGTGCCGGCGCTGCAGGCACAGCGAGCCGTCCACGACGTCGGCGGTGGCGGGGAAGCGCTCGGCCACCCGGTCCAGCGCGGCGTCCTCGGACAGCCCGGCGGGGCGGAACGCGGGGTGCGCGGGCAGCGGCGCGACCTGCCACTGGGAGACCGGCACGCCCTCGGCGCGCAGCGCCCGGTGCAGGGCGGCGCGCAACCCGGCGCGGTGCTGCGGGTCCAGGCCGAGCTCCTCCGGCTCGGGCATCAGGCGCAGGATGTGCCAGGTGTGGGTGCGTCCGGCGGGCGCCCGCGGCACGTGCAGCCCGGGCAGGTGCGCCAGCCGGTCCAGGAAGGCGCGGATGCCGGTCTCGCGCCGGCGGGCGTCGTTGTGGAAGCGGGCCAGCTGCGAGCGGGTGAACGCGGCCGCGACCGGCGCGATGCGGGCGTTGAGCGCCGTGCGGTGGGAGATGTACGTGCGGGACCCGGTCGGGGTCAGCTCGCCGAAGTTGCGCAGCCGCACCAGCTGCTCGTGCAGCTCGTCGTCGTCGGTGGTGACGAGCCCGCCCTCGCCGCAGGTCGGCAGGTTCTTGTGCGGGTGCAGGCTGAAGCAGCCGGCGGTGCCGAGCGCGCCGGCGCGCCGCCCGTCGTGCAGCGCGCCGTGCGCCTGGGCCGCGTCCTCGACCACGGGCACGTCGAGGCGGCCCGCGAGCCGGTTCAGCGCCGCCATGTCCGCCGGCAGGCCGTGCAGGTGCACCGGCAGCAGCGCCGCGGTGCGCGGCCCGGCGGCCTCGGCCGCGGAGTGGGGGTCCATCGTGTACGTGTAGGTGTCGGGCTCGATGTCGGCGAACACCGCGGTGCCGCCGGCGGCGTGCACGGCGTGCGCGGTGGCGTTCATGGTCAGCGCCGGCACGATCACCTCGTCGCCGGGGCCGACGCCGCAGGCGCGCAGCGCGACGTGCAGTGCGGCGGTGCCGGAGGCGACGGCCACGCAGTGCCGCACCTCGGTGGTCTGGGCCCACGACGCCTCCAGCCGGCCGACCTCGAGCTCGCCGGGCGAGGCGGCGTTGAGGTGGCCGCTGCGCAGCACGCGCAGCACCGCCTGCTCGTCGGCCTCGGTGACGATCGGCCAGTTGCCGTCGGCGCAGTCCTTGGGCACGGCCCTGGGACCGCCGAGCAGCGCCAGCTCCGCACCGGCGCGTTCGGACACCGGACGGCTCGCGGTGCGGGTCGTCTCAGACATGGGTGGACACCTCCGGACGGACGGAACACGGACGCGGGCCGGCGGACCTTTGGTCATCGCAGACACTCGATAGACAAATGTAGACTCTTCGCCCCGCCGGTGCAGTGTCAGCCAGTCGGCACGGTGGTCCGACGGCCAGCATCGTCCCGGTCGCCGGCATCCGCAACTTGATCTCCGCGGGTCCGGTGCGGGCGCAGTTGTGGTCCCGAAAGGCTTGTGGAGCAGCACTTTTCTTTCCTGTGCCCGGATCCGGCGATCCTCGCTGCTGGCGGCTGCCAGTGATCGGTGCCGATCTGTCCTTGCCTCGCGACAAGAATGTCTCTCGGGGTGTGCGGTCGTGAAGCATGTGTTAGCTTCTGCAGTGTTAGCAAACAGTAATCACACAATCTGCGGGAGGCAACTATGACTGTTGCGCTGAGTGTGCAGTGCCCCGAGTGCGCGGGCGCGGTACCCGTCTCCGACGAACTGATGGTTGCCGAGATCGTGATCTGCCAGCACTGCTCCAGCGAGCTCGAGGTGGTGGCGACCGGGCCGGTGGTCCTCGCGCTGGCGCCCGAGGTCGAGGAGGACTGGGGCGAGTAGCCCCCGCGGGCGGGGCTTGCACCTTCAGAACCCTGCACGTCCTTCAGCGAATGCGATACGACGACCACGAGCGGGAAGGAACTGCCCGGTGAAGGTGAGTGTTCTCGGCGCGGCCGGCTACACCGGCGGGGAGCTGCTCCGCCTGGTGCACACCCACCCCGAGCTCGACCTCGTGCAGGCGGTCTCGCGCCGGTACGCCGGCCGGCCGGTCGCGGAGGTGCACCCCAACCTGCACCATCTGGGGCTGACCTTCCAGCCGCCGCAGGAGCTGAGCCCGGTGGACACCGCCTTCCTGGCCCTGCCGTCGGGTGCCTCCGCCGAGGTGGAGGCCGGCGTCGCGGAGGTCGCCGGGACCATCGTCGACCTCAGCCCGGACTTCCGGGCCGGCGCGAGCTCCGCGTCGGGCGAGACGTACCGGACCGGCCTGCCCGAGCTGTACGGCGACGAACTGCCCGGCGCCGCCCGGATCAGCGTCCCCGGCTGCATGGCGACCGCCGCCGTGCTGGCCCTGGCCCCGCTGCAACGGGCCGGCCTGGTGGCCGGCGACGTCGTGGTGGACGCCCGGACCGGCTCGTCGGGCTCCGGCGCCGAGCCGGGATCCGCCTCGCACCACGCCGAGCGCGGGCAGGCCTTCCGGGTCTACCGGCCCACCGGGCACCGGCACGAGGCCGAGATCGCCGCCCACGCGGGGGTACGCCCCCGGATGACCGTGACCGCGGTCCCGGCCGTCCGTGGCGTGCAGGTGATCTGCCATGTCACGCCGCCGGAGCCGGTCACCCGCCGGGACGTGCTGCGGGTGCTGCAGCACGCGTACCGGGACCGCCCGTTCGTGCGGGTGGTCGCCCGCAGTCGCGGCGTGCACCGGCTGCCGGACCCGCAGTTCCTGTCCGGCACCAACTTCACCGACGTCGGCTGCGCGGTCGACGAGGACGGCCGGCGCATCGTCGTGGTGGCCGCGCTGGACAACCTCGTGAAGGGGGCGGCCGGCGGTGGCGTGCAGAGCCTCAACGTCGCCCGCGGCCTGCCGGAGGACGCCGGCCTGGAGTTCCCGGGCCTGCACCCGGCCTGATCGGGGCCTGACCGCGGGCCCTGACCGCGGCGGCCGGACAGCGGCGGCCTGACCGCGGCGGCCGGACAGCGGCGGGCGGACTGCGGCGGCCTGACCGCGGCGGGCGGACTGCGGCGGGCGGACCGCGGCGGCACGGCGACAACACGACGGGACACGACGGGAGGTGAGTGAGGACATGGCGCAGGACGGCAGCCGGGACCCTTTGAGGGGCGCCACCGGCGGGGTGATCGTGGTCAAGATCGGTGGCGGCGCTGACCCGGAGGCGTTGCTGGACGAGGTGGCCGAGCTGGCCGTGGCCGGCCGGCCGGCCGTGCTGGTGCACGGCGGCGGGGTCGCCGCCGACGAGCTGGCCGACCAGCTCGGCGTGGAGCGCGAGGTGATCAGGTCGCCGGACGGCACGCACAGCCGGCGCACCGACCAGCCGATGCTCGAAGTGATCACGATGGCCCTGCTCGGGCAGGTGAAACCGGAGCTCGTCAGCGGGCTGCGGGCCCGCGGCGCCCGCGCGGTCGGCCTCAGCGGCGCCGACGGCGAGATGCTGACGGCGACGCGCAAGCCGGCGATCCGGTCGGTGCAGGACGGGCGGACCGTGCTGATCCGCGACGACCGGTCCGGCCGGATCGAGCGGGTCGACCCCAGCTCGGTCCAGGCGGTGCTGGATCGCGGCGACGTCCCCGTGGTGTCACCGCCGGCCAGCGATGCCGAGGGCAACCTGCTCAACGTCGACGCCGACGAGACCGCGGCCCGGCTCGCCGTTGCCCTGCAGGCCGACGCGCTGATCCTGCTCACCGACGTGGTCGGGGTCCTCAGCGACCCCGCCGACCCGTCGACCCGGCTTGCGGAGGTCGGCCCGGAGCACCTCGACGGGGACCTCGTCCGCGGGCGGATGCGGCACAAGGTCCGGGCCGGGCTGCGCGCCAGCCGGACCGTGGAGCACGTCGCCATCGCCGCCGCGAAGCAGGACCAGCCGATCCGCCGGGCCCTCGGCGGCGCCGGCACCTTCGTCCGGGACGGGGGCCGGGCATGAGCGGTCCGGAGCGCAGCGGAGGGCTGCGAGTCATGGGCTCAGGGTGGGGCTCGGGCCGGCGCCGGAGCGCAGCGGAGGTGGCGGCATGAGCGGTCCGGAGCGCAGCGGAGGGCTGCGAGTCATGGGCTCAGGGTGGGGCTCAGGCCGGCGCCGGAGCGCAGCGGAGGTGGCGGTATGAGCGGTCCGGAGCGCAGCGGAGGTGGCGGCATGAGCGGACCGAAGCGGAGCGGTGGGCTGCGCGCAGACTACCCGGCGTGGCTGCTGCGCGCCGCGCTGAGCATCCCGTCGGTCTCCGGGCAGGAGCTGCCCCTCGCGGGGTTCCTCGCCGAGCAGCTGGACACGCTCGGCTTCGACGCGCACGTCGACGAGGTCGGCAACGTCCACGGCGTCATCGGCCCCGGCGGCGGGCCCACCGTGATGCTGCTCGGCCACATCGACACCGTGCCCGGTCAGGTCCCGGTCTGCCAGGTCGGTGACCTGCTCTACGGCCGCGGCTCGGTGGACGCCAAGGGCGCCTTCGTCACGATGATCTGCGCCGCCGCGCGCAGCCGCGAGGTGCGGGTGCACGTCGTCGGCGCGGTCGGCGAGGAGGTGGCCGGCTCGCGCGGCGCCCGGCACGTGATGGCGACCGTGCCGCGCCCGGACGCCGTCGTCATCGGCGAGCCGAGCGGCTGGGACGGGGTCTGCCTGGGGTACAAGGGCCGCATCGGCCTCGGGTACGAGATGCACCAGCCGCCGCTGCACACCAGCAGCCCGGAGCCCACGGCGGTGGAGCGCGCCGCCGCCTTCGCCCGGGACGTGCAGGACTACCTGCGCGGCCTGTCGGCGGAGCAGGACCCGGTCGCGTTCGGCGTCGCGGCGGGCACGCTCATCCGGCTGTGCGGTGACCTCGCCTCCGCCGAGGCGTTCCTGACCTGCCGGGTGCCGCCGGGCTTCGACTTCGCGGCGCTGGAGCGCTTCGCCCGCAGCCGTACGCACAGCCGGATCTGGGTCGACGAGCGGGTGCCCGGGGTGACCCGGACCCGGTCGGACCCGGTGGTGAGCCAGCTGCGCGCGGCGATCGCCGCCCAGGGCGCCCGCCCGGCGTTCAAGCGCAAGGCCGGCACCTCCGACATGAACACCCTCGACCCGTGGGGCGTGCCGATGGCCGCCTACGGCCCCGGGGACGCCCACCTGGACCACACCACCGACGAGCACATCCCGATCAGCGAGCTGTACCGCGCGATCGACGTCCTCGCCGTCGCCCTGCCCCGGCTCGGCCGTCAGCTGGCCACGACGCCGTCCTGCCCGCTCGAACCGGCGCTCGCCGGGTCAGCCGGATCCCTGCCGTCCGACCGTTCGCATCCCCTGGAGGCATGATGCTGCTCGACGGGAACGTCGCCATGATCACTGGCGCGGCCCGTGCGCTGGGCCGCTCCCACGCGCTGACCTTCGCCCGCGAGGGCGCCGACCTGATCCTCGTCGACCACTGCGATCCGGAGGCCGGGCCGTACCCGATGTCGGGCCGGCGCGACCTGGAGCAGACCGCCGACGCCTGCCGGCGCTTCGGCAGCCGGGTGCTCACCGGCGTCGCCGACGTGCGCGACCAGGCCGGCGTCGACAAGGTCGTCGACGAGGGCATCGACGAGTTCGGCCAGATCGACGTGCTGCTCAACAACGCCGGGGTGCTCGGCCCCGGCGGGCGGCGGGCGCACGAGCTGACCGAGGAGCAGTGGCAGCTCGCGCTGGACGTCAACCTCAGCGGCACCTGGCGGTGCTGCCGGGCCGTGCTGCCGCACATGGTCGCGCAGGGCGGCGGGCGGATCGTGAACACCGCGTCGACCGGCGGCCGGGTCGCCTTCGAGCTCTACTCCAACTACGTCGCGTCCAAGCACGGCGTGGTCGGGCTGACCAAGTCGATCGCGCTGGAGTACGGCCGGCACGGCGTCCGCGCGAACGCGGTCTGCCCGAGCACCGTCGCCGACGACGCCCAGCTGGGCACCCGTAGTACCCGCGCGGTCGCGGAGTCGCTCGGCTCCGGGTTGGAGGACTACGAGGACACGTCCGCCGCCCTGCACGCGATCGGCCGGCTGGTCACCGCGGCCGAGGTGTCGGCCGCCTGCCTGTGGCTGGCGAGCCCCAACTCCGGCGGCGTCACCGGCACCGAGCTGGTCGTCGACGGCGGCTTCACCGCCCGCTGAACCAGCCGCGATCCGCAGACCACGCGAGCAGATCACGCGAGCAGACCACGCGAGCAGACCACGCGAGCAGATCACGCGAGCAGATCACGCGATCCGCGGACCACGCGGCCCGCACAAAGGCCCTCCGACGGTCAACCCACGACGGACAAGGAGTTCCCTGTCATGGATCAGCCGACCGAGCTGCAGACCCGGCCGGACACGCCGGTGGACGGCGCCGCCGCCCCGCAGGACCTCGCCGCGCTGCGGTCGCGGCTGGCCGCGCTGAGCCCGGAAAAGCGCCGGCTGGTCGAGCGGATGCTGGCCCGCCAGGGCGCGGACCTCGGGATCACCCGCCGCGCCGGCGACGCGCCGGAGGCGCCGTGCTCCTTCGAGCAGGAGCGGCTGTGGTTCATGTACGAGCTGCTGACCCGGCGCGAGATCTTCCACGTCCCGGTCGCGCTGCGGGTCGACGGCGACCTGGACGCCGACGCGCTGCAGCGGGCGCTGCAACGGCTCGCCGACCGCCACGAGGCGCTGCGCACGGTCTTCCGCCAGCGCGACGGCAAGCCGTTCCAGCTCGTGCTGGACCGCATGCCGATCCCGCTGGAGCGGGTCGACTGCCGTGCCGAGGCCGACCCGGCCGGCACCGCCCGGCGGCTCGCGTCCGGCCTCGTCGTCGAGGACTTCGACCTGACCGAGGGCCCGCTGGTGCGCTGCACGCTCTACCGCACCGGGGCGCGGGAGCACCTGCTGGCGCTGGTCCAGCACCACATCGTGTCCGACAACTGGTCGCTGGGCATCCTGCTGGACGACCTCGGCCGCCTGTACGCCCGCGAGTGCGGGATCCCGGTCGAGCTGGCGCCGCTGGAGCTGCACTACCCGGACTTCGCCGAGTGGCAACGGGCCACTGTGGACGGTGTGTCGATGCGGCGCACCCTGGAGCACTGGCGGGAGCGGCTCGACGGCGCCCCGGACGCACTGGACCTGCCCACCGACCGGCCCCGGCCGGCGATCCGCGGCAGCCAGGGGCAGTTCCACCACGTGCGCTTCGGCGCCGACCTGGTCGCCGGGCTGCGCGAGCTGGCCGGCAAGCACGACACCACGCTGCTCGGCGCGTTCCTCGCCGGTTACGTCGCCCTGCTGTCCCGGCTGGTGCGCACGGAGTCGCTGGTTGTGGGGGTACCGGTGGCCGGCCGCCCGCAGGCGGAGACGCAGCGGATGATCGGCTACTTCCTCAACTGGCTGCCGATCCACGTGCGGGTCGGCGACCGGCCCGATCTGCACACCCTGGTGCGCCGCACCGGCGCGGCCCTGGCCGACGCGCTGGCCCACCAGCACATCCCCTTCGACATGCTGGTCCGCGAGCTGGCCCCGTCCCGCCGCCCCGGCGTGACACCGATCTTCCAGACCTCGTTCTCGCTGCGCGACGGCGCGCCCACCCCGCCCCGCATGCCGGGGGTGGAGGTCGGCTTCGCCGAGCTCGACGGCGGCGCCACCCACTACGACCTGATGGCCGAGCTGTGGTGCGAGGGCGACGAGGTCGTCGGCTACCTGCCGTTCGACGACGAGCTGCTGGACGCGGCGACCGTCGCGCGCTGGGCGGGCTGGCTGGAGACGCTGCTGCGCGCCGGTCTGGCCACCCCCGACGTCCCGGTCGCCGACCTGCCGATGGCCGGCGCCGACGAGCGGGCCGTCATCCCCGCCCGCGGCCTGTCCGCCGCGGCCCTCACCGGCGCGGGTACCCTGCACGCCGCGTTCGCGGCCCGGGCCGCCGAGCGCCCCGACGCGGTGGCCGTGTCCGGCGACGGCGAGCAGGACCGGCTCACCTACGCGCAGCTCTCCGAGCGGGCCGGCCGGATCGCCGCCGCGTTGCGCGAGCGCGGCGAAGGGCCGGGCAGCATCGTCGGGCTGGTCCTGGAGCGCGGCGTGGACCTGCCCGCCGCCGTCCTCGGCGTGCTGCGGGCCGGCGCCGCCTACCTGCCGATCGACCCGGAGAACCCGGCCGACCGCACCGCCGACCAGTTCGCCGAGTGCCGGGTGCGCACGGTCCTCGCCGGCCCGCAAACCGTGCACGCGCCGGCGCTGGGCACCGACGGCGGCCCGCACGTCATGGTGCTGGACTGGCAGGACCCGGCCTGGTCCGGTCCCGCGCCCGAGCCGGTCGCCGCGGACGTCTCCCCGGACGCGCCCGCCTACGTCATCTACACGTCCGGCTCCACCGGCAGGCCCAAGGGCGTGCTGGTCGCGCACCGCCACGTGCTGCGGCTGCTGGACGCCTGCGACGAGCACATGCGCTTCGGGCCCGACGACGTGTGGACGCTGTTCCACTCCTACGCCTTCGACTTCTCCGTCTGGGAGATCTGGGGCGCCCTGCTGCACGGCGGCCGCCTGATCGTCGTGCCGCAGTGGGCGACCCGCGCCCCGGACGTGTTCGCCGACCTGGTGCGGCGCGAGGGCGTCACGGTGCTCAGCCAGACGCCGTCCGCGTTCGGTCAGGTCAGCGCCGCGCTGCCGGAGCGCGGCGGGCCGACGGCGCTGCGCTACGTCGTGTTCGGCGGCGAGGCGCTCGACCTCGGTGCGCTGCGCCCGTGGGTCGCCGCGCACGGCGACCGGCAGCCGGAGCTCATCAACATGTACGGCATCACCGAGACCACCGTGCACGTCACGGTCCGGCCGGTGCGCGAGGCCGACCTGGCCGAGACGGCGTCGCTCATCGGCCCGCCGCTGCCGGACCTGTCGCTGTACCTGCTCGACGGGGCGCTGCACCCGGTCGGCACGGGCGTGCCCGGCGAGATCTTCGTCGGCGGCGACGGCGTCACCCACGGCTACGTCGCGAACCCGGCGCTGACCGCCGACCGCATGCTGCCCGACCCGTTCGGCGACCGCCCCGGCGCACGCATGTACCGCAGCGGCGACCTCGCCGTGCGCCGCGCCGACGGCGAGCTGGTGTACCTCGGCCGCGGCGACGACCAGGTGAAGGTGCGCGGCCACCGCATCGAGCTCGGCGAGGTGCAGGCGGCGCTCGGCGCGCTCGACGGCGTCGCGCGGGCCGCGGTGGTGCTGGAGCGCGACCGGGTCGGCGCCGCCACCCTCGCCGGGTACGTCGTGCCGGCCGCGGACGCCCATCCCACCGGTGGCGCGCTGCGCCGGGCGCTGCTGCGCACGCTGCCCGAGTGGATGGTGCCCGCCTCGGTCACGGTCGTCGACGAGCTGCCGCTGACCCGCAACGGCAAGCTGGACCGCAAGGCCCTCGCCGCCCGCGCCGACAAGGCCGCTCCGACCGGGCCGCGCGGCGAGGCACCCCGCGGCGACACCGCCGCCGCCCTAGCCGCGATCTGGACCGACCTGCTCGGCGTGCCCGCGGTCGGCGGCGACGACAACTTCTTCGAGCTCGGCGGCCACTCGCTGATGGTGATGCACCTGGTCGCCCGGATCCGCACGACGCTCGGCGTCGACGTGCCGATGGAGACCCTGTTCCGCAACCCGCAGCTGCAGCCGCTCGCCGACGCCGTCGACGAGGTCGCGACCCCGGTCGCGGACGGCGCCGGGCCGGCCGGCGACATCGACGCCGCACGGGCCGAGGTGCGGCGGCGGGCCGCCGGGATCCCGCGCCCCGGGCCGCGCGAGGCCGCCGCCCGGGGCACCGTGCTGCTCACCGGCGCGACCGGCTTCGTCGGCCGGTTCGTCCTGGCGGACCTGCTCGCCGGCGGTGCCCGGGTGGTGTGCCTGGTCCGTGGCGGCGACGCCCGCCGCGACCAGCTCGTCGCCGGCATGACCGGCCTCGGGCTGTGGCGCGAGGAGCACGCGGACCGCCTCGACCTGGTGGACGGCGACATCGCCGCGCCCCGGCTCGGACTGTCCGCAGTGGACTTCGACCGGCTGGCGGAGACCGCGGGACGCATCGTGCACGTCGCGGCGTGGGTCAACCACGTGTACCCGTACGAGCAGCTGGCCGACGCCAACACGCACAGCACGGCGGGCCTGCTGGAGCTGGCCGCGGCCGGTCGCCGGGCGGCGCTGACCGTGGTGTCCACCAGCTCGGTGCACGACCCGGCGGGCGGCACCGTGGCGCCCGGCCCGCTGCGGGACCTGCCGTCCGCGGCGAACGGCTACGTGCGGTCCAAGGCGGTCGCCGAGCTGTACCTCGAGCTCGCCGCGGAGCTGGACGTGCCCGCCGTCGTGGTGCGGATCCCGAGCGTCTTCGGCGACCAGCGACGCTTCCAGATCAACGCCGCGGACGCGGTGTGGAGCTGGTCCCGGGCGATGATCGACACCGGCTGCTACCCGGAGAGCTTCGGGCTCGCGGGCAACGAGCTCTTCCAGGCGCTGCCGGCCGACGCCGCCGCCCGCGTGGTGACCCGCGCCGATGAGGGCCACACGGAGCCCGGCACCCGCTACCTCGACGCCGTCCCGGCAGCGATCGGCAGCACCCAGGACCTGGTGGACGCGATCCGCGCCGCCGGACACGAGCTGCGGCCCTGCCCGGACCGCGAGTGGTACTCGCGGGTCGGCGAACTGGACCCGGGCCGGGTCTGGGTGGCCGGGCTCGCCGGCCGGGTCGCGGCCCAGCTGGCGGCGGATCCGTCCGCCGCGGCGCCCCGTACCCTGCGCCGCTTCGCCGTCCCCGACGACGCGGGCGAGCTGAGCGAGCTGCTGCGGACGCGGGCCCTGCACACCCCGGCGCACCTGGCCGGGTACATCCGGACGCTCGACGCGTCCTGACCTGCCGGCCGCGCCCGGCGGTGCCGCCGCCGGGCCGCGACCGGAGCCACACGTCCACGACGGGAACGGACCGGGAGGATGCCCAGGCCCCAAGCCCATGCACGGCCAAGGACGAGACCCACACGTCGAACGATGGGAGTGACAGTGAGCACGGACGAGCGCACGTACCTCGTGGTACGCAACCACGAGGACCAGTACTCGATCTGGCCCGCCGGGCAGGACGTCCCGGCCGGCTGGGCCGCGGAAGGCTTCGACGGCCCGAAAGACGCCTGCCTGGCGCACATCGCCGAGGTGTGGACCGACCTGCGGCCGCTGAGCCTGCGCCGGGCCGCCGTCGTCGAAGGGGGTGTGCACGTTGGCTGAGATGGTGTACACGCCGCCGACAATGACGGACCCGACCGAAGAGCCGCTTGCGGTGATCGGCATGAGCTGCCGGTTCGCCCCCGACCTCGACACCCCCGGCCAGCTGTGGGAGTTCCTGCGCGCCGGCCGCAGCGCGGTGGGCGAGATGCCCGCCCGGCGCTGGGACCCGTACGAGGCCGACCCGAAGACCCGCGCGATCCTGCGCCAGACGACCCGCAAGGGCTCGTTCATGCGCGACATCGAGGGCTTCGACGCGGAGTTCTTCCAGATCACGCCGCGCGAGGCCGAGTACATCGACCCGCAGCAGCGCATCATGCTGGAGATGGCCTGGGAGGCGCTCTGCGACGCCGGGCTGCCGCCGACCTCGCTCGCCGGCACCGACGCCGGCGTCTACGTGGCGGCCAACACCAACGACTACGGCCGCCGCCTCCTGGAGGACCTGGACCGCACCGGCGCCTGGGCGGTCAACGGCACCACGTTCTACGGCATCGCCAACCGCATCTCGTACTTCCTGGACACGCACGGCCCGAGCATGGCGGTCGACACCGCCTGCGCCGGCTCCCTGACCGCGCTGCACGTGGCGTGCCAGAGCCTGCGCAGCGGCGAGACCAGCGTGGCGATCGTCGGCGGCATCAACATCATGTCCTCGCCGGCGCTCGTGGTGGCCCTCGACGCGGCCTCGGCGACGTCGCCGGACGGGCGCAGCAAGGCGTTCGACAAGGCCGCCGACGGCTACGGCCGCGGTGAGGGCGGCGGCGTCGTCATCCTCAAGCGCCTCTCCGACGCGGTCCGCGACGACGACCCGGTCTACGGCCTGGTCATGGGCAGCGGCGTGTTCCAGGACGGCCGCTCCGACGGGATGATGGCGCCGAACAGCGAGGCGCAGCAGCGCATGCTGGAGGAGACCTACCAGCGGGCCGGCATCGATCCGAACACGGTGCAGTACGTCGAGGCGCACGGCACCGGCACCCAGCTCGGCGACACCGCCGAGGCGCGGGCCATCGGCAGCGTCTTCGGCCCCGGCCGCGACAGCGACGACCCGCTGCTCATCGGCACGCTCAAGCCGAACGTGGGCCACGTCGAGGCCGCCTCCGGCATCGCCGGCGTCATCAAGGTGCTGCTCGGCATGCGCCACGGCGAGCTGCCGCCGAGCCCGCACGAGGAGGTCAACCCCGAGCTGGGCCTGGAGTCCAGCAAGATCCGCCTGGTCGAGGAGCCGACGCCGTGGTCCGGCGGCGAGCACGGCAAGCGGGCCGGCGTCTCCAGCTACGGTGTCGGCGGCTCGATCGCCCACGCCATCCTGCAGGAGCCGCCCGTCCTGCAGCACGAGGCCGACGGTCGCCACGGCACCGCGGCGGACACCGCGCGCCCCTGGGTGTTCCCGGTGTCGGCCGCCGCGGGCCAGGGCGTGCGCGACCTCGCCGGCGCGGTCGCGGAGTGGGTGCGCG
The DNA here is from genome assembly GCF_040654515.1 of Dactylosporangium sp. NPDC050688. Taxonomy (NCBI): domain Bacteria; kingdom Bacillati; phylum Actinomycetota; class Actinomycetes; order Micromonosporales; family Micromonosporaceae; genus Dactylosporangium; species Dactylosporangium sp. NPDC050688. Next base: position 9,898 of record NZ_JBFAIC010000072.1, on the reverse strand, counting down.
AGCACCCCGACACCGACCTCAACTCCCTGGCGCACACGCTGACCGGGCGCCGCTCGCACCTGGCGCACCGCGCCGCCGTGGTCGCCGGCAACCGCGACGAGCTGCTCGCCGGCCTCGACGCGCTGGCCGGCGGGGACCACTCAGCGGCCGTCGCGATGGGCGCCGCGCGCACGTTCGGCGACACCGGTGCCCCCGGGCCCGTCTGGGTGTTCTCCGGGCACGGCGCGCAGTGGTCCGGCATGGGCCAGGAGCTGCTGCGCACCGAGCCGGCGTTCGCCCGGGTCATCGACGAGCTGGGCCCGGTCTTCGCCGAGGAGCTGGGCTGGACCCCGCGCGAGGCGATCGACGCCGGCGGCCCGTGGACGGTGACCCGCACCCAGGCGATGACCTTCGCGATGCAGGTCGCGCTCGCCGAGGTGTGGTCGGAGCTGGGCCTGAGCCCCGGTGCCGTGATCGGCCACTCGGTCGGCGAGATCGCCGCCTCGGTGGTGGCCGGCAGCCTGGACCGGGTCGACGCGGCCAGGTTCGCCTGCCGCCGGGCCCGGGCCCTGGAGCAGGTGGCCGGGCGCGGCGCGATGGCGATGGTGCCGATGACCTTCGAGGAGGTCGAACGGCGGCTGGCCGGCCGGGCGGGGGTCGTGGCCGGGATCGCGGCCAGCCCGCTGTCCACGGTGATCTCCGGCGACGTCGACGCGGTCGAGGCCGTGGTCGCCGAGCTCGAGACCGAGGGCATCCGGGCCCGCAAGGTCAACACCGATGTCGCGTTCCACAGCCCGCACGTGCGCGGGGCGGTCCTCGACGAGGTCCGGGCGGCGGCGGACCAGCTCCACGCCCGCACCCCGCAGGTGACGCTGTACAGTACCGCGCAGACCGACCCGCGCTCCGGCGCGCCCCGCGAGGGTGAGTACTGGGCGACGAACCTGGCCGAGCCGGTGCGCTTCAACCAGGCCGTCCGGGCCGCGCTGGACGACGGCAACCGGGTGTTCCTGGAGGTCTCCTCGCACCCGGTGGTGGCGCACTCGATCACCGAGACCGCGCTGGACGCCGGGATCGCCGACGCCCAGGTCGCCATCACCCTGCGCCGGGACGAGCCGGAGCAGCGCACGGCCGTGTTCAACCTGGCGAAGCTGCACTGCCTGGGCACGCCGGTGAGCTGGTCGTACCCGGGCGAGCTGGTGGACGTGCCGGCGGTGCGCTGGCAGCACCGGCCGTTCTGGATCTTCCCGGACACGCCGGACGAGCACAGCGCGGGCCGCGGCCACGACCCGGAGACGCACACGCTGATCGGCGGCTACACCACCGTCGCCAGCGCGCCTGTGCAGCGGGTGTGGCAGACCGAGCTGGACATGACGAACCGCCCCTACGCCCAGTCGCACAAGGTGGTCGGGGTCGAGACGGTGCCCGCCTCGGTGGTGCTCAACTCGTTCATCGGTGCGGCCGCCGCGGCCGGCGAGGGCGACGTACGGTACGGGCTGCGCGACATCGTGTTCCGCATCCCGCTCGCCGCGCACCCGACCCGCGTGGTGCAGGTCGTCATGGAGCAGGACAAGGTCCGCCTCGCCAGCCGGATCAAGCGCGAGGACAACGGCGGCGGCGTCCACGACGACGAGTGGCTGACCCACACCACCGCGACGGTGGTGCCGGAGCCGGTCGTCGGGGCCACCCCGATGGAGGACCCGGACGTCATCCGGGCCCGCTGCCCGGTGTCCTGGACCTGGACGAAGGTCGACGACATCTTCCGCGCGATGGGCGTGGACGGCTACACCTTCCCCTGGGAGGTGGAGGAGCTGCTGCGCGGCGACGACGAGCAGATCGCGACGGTCACCGTGGACCACACGCCGAAGCGGCACCCGTCCAGCTGGACGGCGGTCGTCGACGCCGCGCTGACCGCCAGCGGCGTGCTGGTGATGAGCGAGGACTCCACGGTGCTGCGCACCTGCTCGCACCTGGAGTCGCTGGCCTACCGTGGCGCGCCGCCGCCGCGCATCTCCGTGCACACCACGCGCGACCCCCGTACCCCCGACACCATCAACATGGTCGTGGCCGACGAGCGTGGCGAGGTCGTGTGCGAGGCGCGCGGGCTGCGCTACGTGAAGGTGCAGGACATCGGCTCCGGCGCGGTCGGCCCGCGCGACCTGGTGCACGAGCTGGCCTGGGAGCGGGTCACCGTCCGCCCCGACGCACCCGCGCCGCGCCGGGCCCTGCTGGTCGGGCAGCCCGGCGGTGCCGCCGGGCTGGTCGAGGCGCTCGCCGCGCAGGGCGTGGAGACCCGGGCGACGGCCGACCCGGCCGCGATCGGCGACGGCCTGCTGGCCGCCGGTGACGTGGTGATCGTGGCGCCGCCGGCGCTGCTGGACGGCGAGGCGCCCGAGCAGGGGGCCCGGCGGTGCGCGCTCGCGCTCGTCGACGCCGTGCAGCGCATCGCGGAGATCCCCGACGAGCAGCGCCGGCCCACCGTGTGGGCGCTGACCACGGGGGTCCGCGAGGGCCGGACCGAGGCCGCGCTGGCGCACGCCCCGCTGTGGGGCGCCGGCCGGATCGTCGCCGGGGAGCGCCCCGACCTGTGGGGCGGCACGATCGATGTCGGCGGCGACGGTGAACTGGCCGAGGTGGCCGGCGTCATCGGTGCCCTTCCGCCGAACGAGGACGTGCTGTCCTGGACGCCGGACGGGCTGTTCGCGGCCCGGCTGCAGCGGGTCGAGCGGCCCGCCGAGCGGGAGACGGTGGACTGCCGCCCCGACGGCACCTACCTGGTCACCGGTGGCCTGGGCGCGCTCGGTCTGGAGGCCGCGCGCTACCTGGTCGAGCAGGGTGCCCGGCGCCTGGTGCTGGTCGGCCGGCGGGGCCTGCCGCCGCGCTCGGAGTGGGGCCAGGTCAGCGACCCGGCGGTGGCGGCACAGGTGGCCGAGGTGGTCGCCCTCGAGGCGGCGGGTGCCACGGTACGGGTGCTGCGGCTGGACATCGCGGACGCCGAGGCGACGGCGAAGGCCCTCGACCCGGGCGCGCTGGACCTGCCGCCGGTGCGCGGCATCGTGCACTGCGCCGGCGTGGTGTCCGACGCGCTGGTGGAGAAGACCGGCGCGGCGAACCTCGACACCACCATGGGGCCGAAGGCCGACGGTGCGATGGTCCTGCACCGGCTGTACCCGGCCGGGACGCTGGACTTCTTCACGATGTTCTCCTCGTGCGGCCAGCTGGCCCGGCTCACCGGCCAGGTCAGCTACGCCTCGGCGAACTCGTTCCTGGACGCGCTCGCCGCGCTGCGGCGGGCTCAGGGCGAGGCCGGCGCGACGAGCTTCGCGTGGGCGCAGTGGATCGGCCGCGGCATGGGCGAGACCACGGGCAAGGCGACGATCCTGGAGGCCGAGTCCCGCGGCCTGGGCGGCATCACCGTCTCCGAGGCGCTGCGCAGCTGGAGCTACGCGGACCGGTACGGCCTGCCGTACGCCGCGGTGATGCGGGTGATGCCGGGCCACACGCTGCCGGTGTTCTCGCACCTGTCGGTCACCGACGCCGGCGCGCAGAGCGCCGTGGACGGTGCGGTGGACTGGTCCGCCGTGCCGGCGGGCGAGCTGCAGGAGAAGGTCCTGGCCGAGACGCACCAGCAGGTGGCTGCGGAGCTGAACCTGGCGCCGGAGGACATCGCGATCGACCGGCCGCTGCTGGAGCTCGGCGTCGACTCGGTGCTCACCGTGGCGCTGCGGGTGCGGCTGCACCGCTGCTTCGCGGTGGACCTGCCGCCGACGATCCTGTGGAGCAACCCGACGGTCCGCGCGCTCGCCGCGTTCCTCGCCACCGAGCTCGGCGGCGCGGAGGAGGAGGCCGCAGCGCCGGCACCCGCCGACGGCACGCCGGGTGACGACGGCACGCCGGTCGACGGTGCGCCGGCGACGGACGGCGGGGCCGGCCTGACCCGGCACGTACCGCAGGTCCGGCTGGAAACCCCGGTGGCCGCCGGATGAGACCGGACCGGGGCGGAGATGATCTCGCCGCCCCGGTCCACCCGGGCCCGGGACGGTGCGACCCACCCGTCCCGGGCTCGTTGTGTCCTCAACACTCTGCACATACTTCGCGCTGGCCAGAGGGACACCTTGACCTGCTGAAACATGGCGGACATGGGTGATTCCGCACCGATCCGGCGGAAGAGTCAACAGGACACGGTGCAGGGTTCACGCTATGATGCTCGTAATGACTGTGGGGTCTGTACGGCACGGCCTGCAGGTTCCTGCCCCGAGTGCGCGTGAGAGGCCACCGGCCCGCAAGGCACTCGTTCACGTTGACCCATCGAGGGGAAGCCACTGATGGACAACTCCGAAGACCTCCGCGCCGACGACGTCGCGCAGCACGGTTGGGCACACGGCCGCCTGCCGCTGCCGACCGAAGGACGTGACTGGCAACGGTTCGCGTCGGCGTGGGACGACCTGGTCCCGGACGCCTACCTCGGCCCCGCGCGGTGCCGCCGCAACCGGCGGTACGGCAGGGTCCTGGCGCACCGCGACGGCACGCTGGAGCCGCTCGTCGGCACCGAGTTCTTCCAGAGCAAGCAGATCAACCGGGCGTTCGGCGACCAGCTGCGCGTCTTCGAGCCGCTGACCGACGAGGCCCTGGCCAGCACGCGGTTCACCGAGATCCTGCGCGAGTCCGTCGCGCTGGTCAACGAGGCCGCGGGCAAGCGCGACTGGGAGCTCGGCATCCACTTCATCCGGGTGATCGCCGACGCCGACGAGGCGTCCGAGCCCGCACCCGAGGGCCGGCACAGCGACGGGCACGAGTACGTGGCGATCCACCTGATCGACCGGCACCACTGCGTTGGGGGTGAGAGCCAGGTCTTCCGGCGCGGCGAGGAGCGGGCGCGGCACCGCGTCACCATGACCGAGCCGCTGGAGGCCCTGGTCCTGTCCGACACGACGATGGAGCACGCCGTCAGCGAGATCCGCACCGAGGGCGCGTGCGACTGCGGCTGGCGCGACACCATGATCGTCGACTTCAACACGGTGTCCGACCTCACCGAGGTGCCCGGGCGCACCCACAGCTCGCTGCAGTGATTGGAGGGCTCCATGAGCCAGGTTTCAGACCGTCCGGTGCTCGTCTCCGGCGCGTACGACCGTCTCGTGCAGCGGCTGCCCGGCACGACGGCACCCCCGGACTTCTGCCTGATCGGCATCGACGACCTGCTCAACAACCGCGCCACGACCGGCACCGCCGACCTGGACTCCGGCCGCCTCAACGCGTGGGGCAACTCGTTCCCGTCGCGGGAGCTGCCCGGGCCCGGCGCGGTCGTCGAGATCGCCGGCATCCCGTTCGTGTGGCCGAACGCCAACCCCGACGGGGACAACGTCCGCTCCGAGGGGCAGGTCATCGACGTCCCGCCGGGCCGCTACGACTGGATCTACCTGCTCGCCGCGTCCGAGCGGCGCAGCGAGGACACGCTGTGGGTGCACTACGACGACGGGCGCGCCGACCCGCTGCGGCTCGGGGTCTCGGACTTCCTCGACGGCACGCCGGCCTTCGGTGAGCTGCCCGCGTTCCGCACCGCGCGGATGCACTACCCGCACCACGTTCAGGAGAACCTGCCCACCACCATGTGGCTGGCCCGGGTCGGGCTGCCCCGGCGCGGGCGCGCCCGGGCGCTGCGGCTGCCGCGCCTGGTGGCCCTGCACGTCTTCGCCATCACCCTGGTGACCGGCAGCGACGTGCGGCTCGCGGACGGCGCGGCGGCATGACGAGCACCGCGACCCCCGTCCAGCTGTGGACCCGCGACCTCGGCAGCTGCCTGCACGGCACCCTCGCCACCGTGCTGCTGCACGACGGCCACGACCCGGTGACCGTGCTCGGCGCGCCGTGGGAGTTCCGCCGCCGCCCGGGCGCGTGGACCACCGAGGAGTACTACTTCCACGCCGAGCCGGACTCCCTCGCCGGACGGCTCGCGCTGTTCCACCCGTTCGAGTCGACGTGGCACCGCAGCGGCGGCGACGCCGGCGGCGGGACGGGCGACGGCCTGGACGAGCTGCGGGAGGCCCTCGCCGCGGGCGTGCTGCCGATCGCCGCGGTGGACAACTTCCACCTGCCGTTCCGGCCCGCCTTCCACGACGTGCACGCCGCGCACCTGCTGGTGGTGTACCGCATCACCGGCACCGACGTGTACGTCTCCGACGCGCAGCCGCCGGCGTTCCAGGGGCCGATCCCGATCGCGGACTTCCTCAACAGCTGGGGCTCGGCGAACCCCGCCGACGACGCCGACGTGTTCTTCAGCTCCAGCCCGAGCGACCGGCGCTGGCTGCACGCCCGCATGTCCGGTGCGGTGCCGGAGACCGGCCTCGGCTGGCTCGCCGGCGTGATCCGCGACAACGTCGAGCGCTACCGGCGGCCGTCCCCGCCCGGCACCCAGACCGGGGTGGACGGGCTGCGCGGGTACCTCGCCGAGCTGTGCGCGCTGGAGCCCGGCTCCGCCGCGGCCGGCGAGGCGCTCAGCGAGCTGTACGTGATCAGCTGGAACATCCAGGCCCAGGCCGGGCTGCACGCGGAGTTCCTGCGGGCGCAGGGCCTGCGGTGGCGCATCCCCGAGCTCGCCGAGGCCGCGGCGCGCGTCGACGCCGTCGCGCACGGCTGGACCGGGGTGCGGATGACCGGCGCGCACTCACGCGTGTGGCAGCGGCACCGGTTCGACGAGCTGCGCGCGCACGGCGCCGAGCTCGTCCGCCGCCTCGAGGTCGCGCTCGAGCAGCTCGACCTCGCCGCGGACGCCGTGGGCCGGCAGACCGAGGAGGAGCATCGTGGACACCACTGACCTGCCGATCGCCGTGGTCGCCTCCCGGGTCCGCCGGGAGGAGCGACTGATCCTGCAGACCTTGCACCGCCGTGGGCTGCGCTTCGAGCACGTCGACCCGCGCCGGCTGACGGTGCTGCTGGCCGACGGCCGCCCGCCGTACCGGGCGGCGCTCATGCGCGAGGTCAGCCACAGCCGGGCCAGCTCGGTCGCCTCGACCCTCGCCGCGCTCGGGGTGCCGACGCTGAACCGGCCCGAGGTGCTGGACACGTGCGGCGACAAGCTGCGCACGGCGCTGGCGTTCCACCGGGAGGGGCTGCCGATCCCGCAGGCGGCCGTCGCGTGGGGTACCCCCGCCGCCCTGGACGCCATGCCCAAGCTGGGCTACCCCGTGGTGGTGAAGCCGGTGACCGGCTCGTGGGGGCACCTGACGGCGCGGGTGCACGACGAGGAGCAGGGCCGCACTGTGCTGGAGCACCGCGCCGCCCTGCCCAACCCGCAGCAGCACGTGTTCTACCTGCAGGAGCACATCGACAAGCCCGGCCGCGACATCAAGTCCTACGTCGCCGGCGGCGAGGTGGTCTGCGCGATCTACAAGAACGCGGTCGACGACTGGCGCACCAACACCGCCATCGGCGGCGCGCCGACCCCGTGCCCGATCACCGCCGAGCTCAACGACCTCGCGGTCGCCGCGGCGCGGGCGGTCGGCGGGGGCTTCCTCGGCGTCGACATCCTCATCGACCAGCAGGAGCGGATGTTCGCCAACGAGGTCAACCACACCCCCGAGTTCCACGGCGCGATCGACGCGACCGGCGTGGACTTGGCAGGCTGCATCGTCGACTGGCTGCTCGCCGCCCTGGAAGAGCTGGAGCGCTGATGGGACCGGCACTGCTCGCCCTGTGGAGCGCGCCGCGCTCCAGGTCCACGGTGTTCTTCAGGATGATGCTGGAGCGCGACGACCTGCTGCCGCTGCACGAGCCGTTCTGCAACATCGCCAATGACGGCCGGACCGAGGTCGGCGACCGGACGGTGACGTCCAGCGACGCTCTGGTCGACGTGCTGCTCGAGCTCGCCGGGCGGCGCACGGTGTTCTTCAAGGACACCACCGACTGCGAGTACGACACCGTGTTCGACCGCCAGGACTTCCTCAAGCGCGGGCGGCACACGTTCCTGCTGCGGCACCCGCGGGAGATCATCCCGTCGTACGCGGCGATCAAGCCGGACATGGCGCTGCGCGAGGTCGGCGTCGAGTACCTGTGGCGCATCCACCAGGCGGTGCTGGACGCCGGCGGCGAGCCGGTGGTGGTCGACTCCGACGACTTCGTCGACCAGCCGGAGCGGACCGCGCGTGCGTACTGTGCGGCGGTCGGGCTGCCGTTCCGCGACGACATACTGCACTGGCAACCGGGGGAGCGGTCCGAGTGGCGCCAGTCAGCGCGCTGGCACACCGACGTCAGCAACAGCTCGACGGTACAGCGTCAAGAGCGCGCCTACGACCGCACGATCGAGACGGATCCCTTGCTGCGTAAGTACTACGATCACCACCTGCCGTTCTACGAGCGGTTGTGGGATCGACGGATCCAGATCTGATCCGGCGCGCAGCGGTTGCCGCCGGTAGGGCCCGAGGCTACTGTAGCCTTATTCGACACTCGACATATACGACATGCACAGGCGATATCGAGAGGCATGGTCGATGATTATCTCAACGCCGCCGTTCTGTCCGGTGCAGTTCGACGACCCGGATCTGCTCCGGTCCGCCTTCCACGCCACGACCGACATGCACGCGCTGTGGGCGCACCTGCGTGACGTGGCTCCGGTGTACAAGGCGGATCCGGGCGGCGGGCGGGAACAGTTCTGGGTGGTGACCCGGCACGCCGACGTGAGCCGTGTGCTGCGCAGCCACACGGAGTTCTCCTCCCGGCGCGGCACGATCCTCAGCGTGCTCGACCTGAACACGCCGGACATCGCCACCGACGACATGCTCGCCGACACCGATCCGCCGCGGCACCGGGAGCTGCGCGAGCCGCTCAACCCCGCGTTCGCCCCGTCACTGGTTTCCACGCACGACGAGATGATCCGCGGGCTGGCGCGCGACGCGATCCAGCGGGCACTGGACGCCGGCGTCTACGACATCGCCCACGACACGATGATGTTCGCGATGTCGATCACCGGCACGCTCATGGGGCTGCCCCCGGAGTCCTGGGAGCGGCTGATGCACGTGGTGATGATGACGATCGCCTACGAGGACCCGACCTATGCCGCCGGCAACGCGATGGCCACCGTCCGCCAGGCGCGGCACCAGATGTTCGAGGCGTTCAAGGAGCAGTTCGCGCTGCGGTCCCGCGACGACGAGCACCCCGACGCGATCGGCGTCATGCGGCAGATGGACCTCTCCGAGGGGCCGATGACGGAGCAGCAGGCCATGGTCAACGGCTACGTGCTGCTCATCGGCGCCAACGTGACCACGCCGCACACCCTGTGCACCCTGTTCACGCAGATGGCCGAGCACCCCGACCAGTTCGAGCGGCTCCGGCACCATCGCGAGGACCTGCAGATCGCCCTCGCCGAGGTGCTGCGCTGGGCGTCGCCGGTCACCGCGCTGATGCGGTACGCCATCCAGGACGTGGAACTGCAGGGCCAGACGATCCGGGCCGGCGAGCCGGTCAGCGCCTGGCTCGGCTCGGCGAACCGCGACGAGCGTGTCTTCGACGATCCCTACACCTTCGACCTGACCCGCCGGCCGAACCGGCACGTCGCCTTCGGTGTCGGCCCGCACTACTGCATTGGCGCCGGCATGGCGAAGGTGACCCTGCAGATCTTCATGGAGGAGCTGCTGGACATGGTGGAGACCGTCGAGATCGCCGGCGAGGTGCAGCACGTCGCGTCGCACTTCGTGCCCGGGTACAAGAGCCTCCCGGTGCGCTTCACGCCGCGCAAGACGGTGGCGGCGGCGTGAGCGGGCCGGAGCGTAGCGGAGGAGCCGCGAACCATGGGTGCAGTTTTGGCTCAGGCCGGCGCCGGAGCGTAGCGGAGGTGACGGCGTGAGCGGGCCGGAGCGTAGCGGAGGAGCCGCGAACCATGGGTGCAGTTTTGGCTCAGGCCGGCGCCGGAGCGTAGCGGAGGTGACGGCGT
>NZ_JBFAIC010000071.1:42569-56858 GCF_040654515.1 Dactylosporangium sp. NPDC050688 | reverse complement strand
CAGCACCCCGCGCACGTCGAACCGGTACCCCCGGTGCATGTTCGCCGTGCGGCCCACCTCGACACCGTTGAGCGTCACCGTCGCCACCGTGTCCAGACCCTCCGCGACCAGGTCAACCCGGTCACCGGCCACGTCCGCGTCGAACGTCGTCTCGTACACCCACGCCGTCCGGCCAATCCACGACAACGCCACCTCGTTGTCATCCAGGTACGGGTCAGGGATGACCCCCGCCGCGAGCAGATCGGTGTGCACGCAGCCCGGCACGGTCGCTGGGACGGGGCCTTCGCCGTGCGGGGCCGGTCCGGCCGGGCGCAGCGTCCACCCGGTGTGCAGCGGACGCAGGACAGGCATGTGCACTCCCCGTAACTGAACCGGATAAGTCGGTGAAGCATGACCTTATGGCGGCGATGTAAGGAGTGTCAACCGGGGCGGTGCTGAAGCGCTTGCGGAGCGCTCAGGCGGTGCGGCCGGCGCGCAGCGGCCGGGTGGACTCCCGGGCCGTCAGGGTGCCCGGCTGCAGCGTCACGTGGCTGATCTCGCCGCCGTTGATCGTGGCGAGCAGGGCCCGCGCGGCGAGCTCCGCCTGCAGCGCCGGCGTCTGCTGCACGGCGGTGATCGCCGGGACGGTGATCTGGCACAGGTCGGAGTCGTCCCAGGCGACGACCGACACGTCCTCCGGCACCGACAGGCCCATCTCGTGCGCCACCTTCAGCGATGCGGCGGCCATCACGTCGTTGTCGAACACGACGGCGGTCGGCGGCTCGGCGCCGCTCATCAGCTCCCGCATCGCCCGCATGCCGTCCACGGCGCTGTAGTTGGTGTAGACGACGCGGTACCGGTCGCGGTCCAGCCCGGCGTGGTTGAGCGCGTCGAGGTACGCGGCGTCGCGCTGCCCGGTGTGGAACAGCTCCTCGGTGCCGGCGACCCGGGCGATCGTGCGGTGCCCGAGCGCCCGCAGGTAGCCGACGATGGCGCGGGCGGTGCCGGCCACGTCGGCGTCGACCGTGCTGCAGCCGTCGAGGCCCGGCTTGCCGCCGATGACCGCCGCGGGCAGGCCGATCTCGACCAGCGCGTCCAGCCGCGGGTCGTCCTTGCGCAGATCGGTGAGGATCACGCCGTCGACGTGCCGGCCCGCCCACCACTTGCGGTACACGTCGATCGTGTCCTCGATCCGGTCCACCAGGTGCAGCACCAGGGCGATGTCGTTGCGGTTGAGCTCCGCCTCGACGCCGCTGAGCATCTGCGTGAACCACGAGTCGACGATCATGACCCGGGGCGGCCGGACCAGGACCAGCCCGACCGCGTTGGCCTTGGCGGTGCCCAGCGAGCGGGCCGCGATGTTGGGCGCCCAGCCGAGGTCGCGGGCGGCGGCCAGGACCCGGGCGCGGGTCTGCTCCGACACGCCCGGGCGGTTGTTGAGCGCATACGACACCGCGGCCTCGGACACCCCGGCGTGGACGGCGACCTGGCGGATCGTGACCCGCGCCTGGCCGGCCGCCTCTGCGCCGGTGTCCTTCGCTGCTGCGGCCACGTGTGCTCCCGCCTGATCCGTGCCCGGGCCGCGTCGTCATGGCTGCCCGCCTCAGTTCACTGCACGTGAGGGTACATGCCCGGGGCGGGTCACAGCGGTGGCAGCTCCAGATGCTCCCGCAGGGTCGTGCCCTCGTACGCGGTCCGGTACACGCCCCGCTCCTGCAGCTGCGGCACCAGCCAGTCCTCTTGCCGGTGCGCAGCTCGATCGGGATCGTGCCGCGCGACGGGTCCAGCTCACCGTCGGCCGGGTCGATGTCGGGCAGCGGGCCGTCGGGGTCGTAGCCGGACAGGTCCTTGCCCCAGTACTGCTCGAGGAAAGCGACCGCGCGCGGGCCGGTGATCTGCTCCCGGGTGATCCACCGGGCGCGTTCCTGCGCCTCGTCGGGGGTGTCGCCGAGCACCACGGAGGCGCCCGGCAGGATCCGACCTCGCCGTCGCCGACCCCGTGCGGCCGACGGAGGCGAGGTCCGCCGGGGCCGTGGTAGCCCCGACGACCCAGCCGGCCCGCCCCAGCGAGGCGTGGTCGAGGCTGGCGAGCTGGGTGGCGAGGTGGAACGGTTCGGTGGTGGTGACGTGCAGCGTCGGCGCGAGCCCGATCCGGGTGGTGCGGCGGGCCGGTGAGCGCGGCCCACGCCGGGTTGTCCAGGATGTGCATCGGATCCCTCTGCAGAAGTGACGGTGGACGGTCAGGTGGTGAGGACCGGGAGCGCGGCGAGCAGGGTCTGCGTGTACGGGTCCCGCGGCCGGTCGAACACCTCCTCGACCGGCCCGTGCTCGACGACCCGGCCGTCGTGCATGACGAGGACCCGGTCCGCCAGGTGGTGGATGACGCCGAGGTCGTGCGAGATGAACAGCAGCGCGGTGCCGTCGGCGGCGCGCAGGTCGGCGAGGAGGTCCAGCACCTGCGCCTGCACCGACACGTCCAGCGCCGACACCGGCTCGTCGCACACGAGCACGTCCGGGCGGGGGCCGACGGCCCGGGCGATCGCGACCCGCTGCCGCTGCCCGCCGGACAGCTCCCGCGGGTGCCGGCGCAGGTGCGCGGCGCCGAGACCGACCCGTTCGAGCAGCTCCACGACCCGGTCCCGGCGGGCCGGCCCGCGCAGGTCGAGGGGCTCGGCGACGAGCTTCTCCACGGTGTACCGGGGATCGAAGGAGCTGAGCGGGTCCTGCGAGACGACCTGGAGCCGCCGCCGGTGCGGGCGCCGCCGCCGCTCGGGGACCCCGCTCCAGGGCGTCTGTCCGAGATGGACGGTGCCGCCGTCGGGGTCGAGGAGGCCGAGCGCGATGCGGGCGACGGTCGTCTTGCCGGACCCGGACTCGCCGACGACGCCGAGGATCTCGCCGCGGGCGAGGGTGAAGCTGACGCCGTCGACGGCGTGCCGGGCGCCGAAGTGCTTGTGCAGCCCGTCGGCGCGCAGCACGACCCGGTCCGGTTCGACGGCCGGTGCGGGCAGCGGCTCGCGGGTCGCGGTGCTGAGCCGGTGCCCGCGCGACGCCGCGGTCGGCACGGCGGCCAGCAGCATCCTGGTGTAGTCGTGCTCGGGGGCGGTCAGAATCCGTTGCGTCGGCCCCTGCTCGACGATGACGCCGTCGCGCATGACGAGGACCCGGTCGGCGATGCCGGCGACCACCGCCAGGTCGTGGCTGACCAGCAGCAGCGTCGAGCCCGCCGCGCGGCGCTCGGCGAGCAGGCGCAGCAGCTGGGCCTGGACGGTGACGTCCAGCGCGGTGGTGGGCTCGTCGGCGATGAGCAGCGGCGGGTCGGCGGCGATCGCCGAGGCGATCAGGGCACGCTGGCGCAGCCCGCCGGACAGCTGGTGCGGGTACTGGCGGGCGCGGACCACCGGGTCCGGCACGTGCACGGCGTCCAGCAGCGCGGTGATCCGCGCGTCGCGGGTGGCGGCGGTGCCGACGCGGTGGGTGCGCAGCACCTCGCCGATCTCCTGCCCGATGGTGTTGAGCGGGTCGAGGGAGACCAGGGCGTCCTGCAGGACGAGCCCGGCGACCCGGCCGCGCAGCCGGCGCCAGTCCCGGTCGGTGTAACCGGCGGTGTCGTGGCTGTCGAGGTGCAGCGCGGCCGCGCGGACATCGGCGCCGGGGCCGGCGAGGCCGACGAGGCTGCGGGCGGTGACGCTCTTGCCGGAGCCGCTCTCCCCGACGATCGCGACGCACTCGCCGCGTTCGACGGTGAAGCTGACGCCCCGCACGGCGCGCACGGGCTGCGCCGGGCCGGGGAACGTGACGTGCAGGTCGGTGACGGTGACGAGCGGGGCCATGTCAGCGCCTTCCCTCGAAGCGGCGCTGGAGCCGCCGGCCGACGGCGGTCAGCGAGATGACGGCGACGGTGAGGGTCGCGCCGGGCAGGATCGCCGCCCACCACGCGACGCGCAGGTAGTTGCGGCTCTCGGCGAGCATCGCGCCCCACTCCGGCGACGGCGGCTGCGGCCCCATGCCGAGGAACGACAGGGCGGAGGCGTTGACGATCGCGCTGCCCAGCCCGATCGTGGCGAGGATCGGCAGCGGCCCGAGCACGTTGGGCAGCACGTGCCGCCACACCAGGCGGGCCCGGGGGAAGCCGAACGTGACGGCCTGCTCGACGTAGCCGGAGCGGCGTACCAGCAGCGTCTGGGCCCGTACGATGCGGCCGTACCGCGGCGCGAACGCCAGTGCGATCGCCATGACGAGGCTCGGGGTGCCCGGCTCGGTGAACGCGATGAACAGCAGCGCCAGCAGCACCTCGGGGAACGCGGACAGCACGTCGAGGGCGCGGCTGAGCACCTCGTCCACGACGCGCGGCGACAGCCCGGCGATGAGGCCGACGACCCCGCCGGCGAGCACCGACAGCAGGGTCGCGGCGACGCCGATGCTCAGGGAGTACCGGGCGCCGTGCACGACCCTGGTGAACACGTCGCGGCCGAGCTGGTCGGTGCCGAACCAGTGCGCCCCGCTCGGCGCCTCCAGGGCGTGCAGCGGGTCGGCGGCGAGCGGGTCGGCGCCGGTGAGCAGCTTCGGCGCGACGGCGGCGACGGCGATCAGCAGCAGCACCAGCGACGCCGCGGCCAGGTCCGGCGCGACGACCCGGCGTCGGGTCCTCACGACCGGTCCGGCGCCCGCGGCGACGACCGGCGCGGTCTTCTCGGGCAATGCGATCGACATGACGGGTCAGCCTTTCCGCAGGCGCGGGTCGACGAGCAGGTACGCCAGGTCCGCGAGGGTGCTGAGCACCACGTAGATGGCGGCGGCGAGCATCACCACGGCCAGCACGACCGGGATGTCCTTGTTGTTCACCGCTTCGGTGGCGACCTCGCCGAGGCCGGGCCGGCCGAAGACCCGCTCGACGACGACGGCGGCGCTGAGCAGGAAGCCGATCAGGGTGCCGGCCAGGGTCACCGCCGGCAGCAGCGCGTGGCGCAGCGCGTGCCGCCACAGCAGCGCGAGCCGGGTGAGGCCGCGGGCCCGGGCGGTCACCGCGAACGGCTCGTCGAGGGCCCGCTCCAGGCCCTCGCGGATGACCTGGCTGAGCAGCCCGCCGATCGGCAGGGCGAGCGCGACCGCGGGCAGCACCAGCGCGGAGGCGTCCCGGTCGCCGGAGACCGGGAACCAGCCGAACTGGAAGGAGAAGACGCTCAGCAGCAGGATCCCGATGAGGAACCCGGGCGCGGACACGATCGACAGCTCGGCGCCGGAGACCAGCCCGCGCAGCCAGCGGGCCCGCCCGGCGGTGACGATCGCCAGGCCGACCGCGATGACCGCGCTGAACGCGGTCGCCAGCAGCGTCAGCTTCACCGTCGGCCAGATCTGGCTGCCGATGACGTCCACGACGGGGCGCTGCAGCACGTAGGAGCGGCCGAGGTCGCCGTGCAGCAGCCGCCACAGGTAGTCCAGGTACTGCACGACCGCCGGCCGGTCCAGGCCGAGGTCCCGGGCGATCTGGGCGCGGATCTGCGGGGTGTCGGGGCCGTCACCGACGAGGGTGTCGACGGTGTCGCCCGGGGCGAGCCGCAGCGCGAGGTAGGCCGCGGAGGCGGCGGCCCAGAGGACCACCGCCCCACTGCCGAGCCGCCGCAGGACCGGCTTCAGCATCGGCGTGCCCATGACTACCTGCCGATCCACACGTTGTAGGCGCTGCCGGGGACGCCGGCCGTCGGTTCGAAGCCCACGCCGCCGACCTTGAGCTGGGTCGCGACCTGGTCCGCCGGCGCGTACAGCGGCAGCAGGACCGCCTGCTCGGTGAGGACCTTCTGCACGGTGGCGTACGCCGCCTTGCGCCGGGTCTGGTCGCCGGTGGCGGCGGCCTCGGCGACGAGCCGCTCCAGCTCGGGGTCGACGTAGCCGTGCCGGTTGATCGGGGCGCCCTCGGGCACGATCAGGTTGAGCGCGGCACCGGCCTCGGTGTCGGCGCGGGAGTTGTCGAAGACCTCGAACTCGCCCTTGGCGATCGCGTCGGCGGCGGTGCCCTGGTCGACGACCTTCACCTGCAGGTCGATGCCGGCGCTCTGCTTCACCGCGGCCTGCACGGCCTGGGCGAGGATGTCGCGCTTGTCCCGCACGAACGGCGCCGACAGCACGATCCGCGCGGTGAGCCGCTTGCCGTCCTTGGTGCGGAACCCCTCGCCGTCCCTGGTGCTCCAGCCGGCCTCGTCGAGCAGCTTGTTCGCCTCGGCGGGGTTGTTGCCGTACGTCTTCTCCACCGACGCCTCGTAGAACGGGCTGGACGGGCTCAGGATGCTCCAGGCGCGGGTCGCGGTGCCGCGGTAGACGCCCTGCAGCACGGCGTCGACGTCGACCGCGTCGCGGAACGCCTTGCGCACCCGGATGTCGTCGAACGGCGCACGGGTCAGGTTGAAGTACAGGTTGTACGCGGTGCCGCTGTTGAGCTGCTTGGCGAAGCGCAGGTTCTGGTCGCTCCTGACCAGCTCCTGCTCGGTGGCCGGGACGCCCTCGATGACGTCGACCTGGCCGGAGGTGAGGGCGCCGACGCGGACCGAGGACTCCTTGAGGAACCGGTAGGTGACCTCGTCGAGGTACGCGGGGCCCTGGTGGCCGGCGTTGGCGGGCGCCCACGCGTAGGCCGGGTTCTTCTTGTAGTGGACTTCCTGGCCCTTGGTGTAACGGTCGAGGATGAACGGCCCGGTGCCGACGACCGACGGCCCGCCGGCCTTCAGGTCGGGGCTCTTGAGCGACTTCGGCGACACCTGCGCGCCCTGCGGGGAGGCGAAGAAGTCCAGGATGAGCACGTCGGCCTGCTTGAGGTGCACCGCGACCGTCGAGGCGTCGACGACCTGCGCGTCCTTGAAGTGCTTCAGCTGGGTCGCGGCGACCGTCGGGGCGTAGCCGGCGACGAGCAGCTGGTCGAGGTTGGCCTTGACCGCCGCGGCGTCGAACTTCTCGCCGTCGTGGAAGGTGACCCCGTCGCGCAGCTTGAACGTGTACGTGAGCCCGTCGGCGGACGCCTCCCACGACGCCGCCAGCCACGGCAGGTAGCCACCCTTGTCGTCGTGGGTCAGCAGCGCCTCGAAGCTGTTCCACACCAGCAGGCGGGCCTTGGCCTGGGCGTACTGGTGCGGGTTGAACGTGATCGGCTCGGTCTCGATCGCCCAGGTGAGCTTGCCGCCCTGGACGGGGGCGCCGGCGCCGGCGGCGGGGTCCTCGGCGGCGGCGCCGTTGCACCCGCCGAGGAGTACTGCGGCGACGGCAAGGGACGCAAGGTATCTACGCATGGGACATCCTCGGTGGGAGTTCGCGTCGGGGGAGGGCGGCGCCGCGGGTGGTCAGCGGCGTCTCGTCGGGTCAGTGCAGCAGTGGCTGTGCGTGACTGTCAACGGTCGATGGGCGGTCCTGTCGGGCATGTCACGTACCCCTGGATTAATCCATATCTTACATGTAGGATTAGTCGGCTATCCCGCTCCGGATCGACGGAGGACCATATGCCAAAATTGCCGCGATCAAGCCGTCTGGCCAGCCCAGTTGACACGACTGTCCACGGTGTCTACCGCATCCCGCAGCGGCCCGAAGACCCCCGCCCGCTCTACCGGTTCACCGACCGGGTGGTCGAGCGTCCCCCGGCCGGCCGGTATCACCTGTACGCCGGCTGGTTCTGCCCATGGTTGCAGCGAGTGACGATCGCCCACGCCCTCGCCGGGCTGCAGGACGTCGTCACCGTCTCCTACGTCGACAATGCCCGCGACGGTCGCGGGTGGGCCTTCCGCGAGCGGTACGGCCCGGATCCGGTCAACGGCTTCACCCTGCTGCGCCAGGCGTACGACGCGACCGAGGAGCACTTCGACGGTCACGTGTCGGTGCCGACACTGTGGGACCGCGGCACCGCCCGGGTGGTCAGCAACGACTTCAAGGGCATCGGCATCGACTTCGCCACCCGCTTCCGGCACCTGGCCACCCCGGTGCTCGACTCGTACCCAGAGGCGCACCGCGAGGAGATCGAGCAGCTCGACGCCTGGCTCAACCCCGTCGTCAACCGCGGCGCCGGCCTCGCCGCGCAGCCCGGCCCGGACGGCGAGCGGGCCCGCACCGCGCTGCTGGACGCCCTCGGCACCCTCGACGAGCGCCTCGCCACCCGGCGCTACCTGCTCGGCCCCGCGATCACCGAGGCCGACATCCGCCTCTACGTGACCCTCGTGCGCTACGGCGCCGGCCTCGCCGACTTCCCGCACCTGTGGGACTACGCCCGGGACCTGTACACCGTGCCGGCCTTCCGCGACACCACCGACTTCACCACGTACCACGCACCCGGCAACGAGCTGCTCGACTGGGACGCCCCCGCACACCGCCCCGAAGGGATCGCCGCATGACCGAGCAACTGCACCTGGCGGTGGCCCTGGACGGTGCGGGATGGCACCCGGCGGCCTGGCGGGATCCGTCGGCCTTCCCCGATGAGCTGTTCTCCCCTGGGTACTGGCTGCGCCTCGTCCGCCTGGCGGAGCGCGGCAAGCTGGACTTCGTCACCATCGAGGACTCCCTCGGCCTGCAGTCCGGCCGGTACGACGGCCTCGACGGGCGCGCCGACCACGTCAAGGGCCGCCTCGACGCGCTGCTCATCGCGGCCCGGGTCGCCCCCGTCACCACGCACGTCGGGCTGGTGCCGACCGTGACCGTCACGCACACCGAGCCGTTCCACGTCTCCACCCAGCTGGCCACCCTCGACTACCTCAGCACCGGCCGCGCCGGGTGGCGTGCCCAGGTGTCCGGCCGGCCCGGCGAGGCCGCGCACTTCGGCCGCCGCACCTTCCCCGACCTCGACCTGACCCGGCTGCAGGGGCCCGCCGCGCAGGCGTTCCTCGCCGAGCTGTTCGCCGAGGCTGCCGACCACATCGAGGTCGTGCGCCGGCTCTGGGACAGCTGGGAGGACGACGCGGAGATCCGCGACGTCGCCACCGGCCGGTTCATCGACCGCGACAAGCTGCACTACATCGACTTCACCGGCACGCACTTCAGCGTCAAGGGCCCGTCGATCACGCCGCGCCCGCCGCAGGGCCAGCCGGTCGTCACCGCCCTCGCGCACTCCCGCCCCGGCTACGAGCTGGACACCGACGTCGTCTACGTCACCCCGTCCGACGCGGTGAGCGCCGCCGCGATCGTCGCCGAGGCCCGCGCCCTGGGCCGGGCGAAGGTCTTCGCCGACGTCGTGGTGTTCCTCGACCCGGACCGCAAGGCCCGCCTCGACGAGCTCGGCGGCGCGGCGTTCGCCAGTGACGCGCACACCTACACCGGCGACGCCGCGGGCCTCGCCGAGCTGCTGCTGTCCTGGCGGGCGGCCGGCGTCGACGGGTTCCGGCTGCGCCCCGGCGTGCTGCCCGCCGACCTGGAGGTCATCGTGGCGGACCTGGTGCCGCTGCTGCGGGCCGCGGGCGCCTTCCGTGAGGACTACACCGCCACCACGCTGCGCGGGCACCTCGGCCTGCCCGCCGCGCCGAACCGCTACGCCCGCACGGAGGTCGCCGCATGACGAACACCAAGAAGCAGGTCGTCCTGGCGGCGCACTTCCCGGGCGTGAACAACACGACCGTGTGGAGCGACCCGGCCGCCGGCAGCCAGATCGCGTTCGACTCGTTCCGCCGCTTCGCGCAGAGCGCCGAACGCGGCAAGTTCGACTTCTTCTTCCTCGCCGAGGGGCTCCGGCTGCGCGAGCAGCGCGGCCGCATCCACGACCTGGACGTCGTCGGCCGGCCCGACGCGCTCACGGTCCTGGCCGGGCTCGCCGCGGTCACCACCCACCTCGGGCTCACCGGCACCGTCAATGCGACCTTCAACGAGCCGTACGAGCTGGCCCGCAAGCTCGCCTCCCTGGACCACCTGTCCGGCGGCCGGGCCGGCTGGAACGTGGTCACCTCCTCCGACGCGTTCACCGGCGAGAACTTCCGCCGCGGCGGGTACCTCGACCGCGCCGACCGCTACACCCGCGCCGCCGAGGTGCTGCACACCGCCCGCGAGCTCTGGGACACCTGGCCCGCCGGTGAGGTCGTCGCGGACCGGGAGGCCGGCGTCTTCACCCGTACCGGCGACCCCGGCCACTTCGTCCACAGTGGACAGCATGTCGACATCCGCGGCCACTTCACCGTGCCACGCAGCCCGCAGGGCCGGCCCCTGATCATCCAGGCCGGCGACTCCGACCCCGGCCGCGAGTTCGCCGCCCGCGACGCCGACGCGATCTTCTCCCGGCACGGCACCCTCGAGGCCGGCAAGGCGTTCTACGCCGACGTGAAGGGCCGCATGGCCCGCCACGGCCGCCGCCCCGAGGAGCTGAAGATCCTGCCGGCCAGCACGTTCGTCCTCGGCGACACGGCCGAGGAGGCCGCCGAGAAGGCGCACCACATCCGGCGCCAGCAGGTCAGCCCGCAGACCGCGATCCTGCTGCTGGAGCAGCTGTGGAACAAGGACCTCAGCGACCATGACCCCGACGGGCCGCTGCCCGCCTTCGACCCGGTGGTGGACGACGACTCCATCATCAAGGGCCGCGCCCGCCTCTTCGACGACCCCCTGGCCACCGCCCGGCAGTGGCGGGCGATCGCCGAGGAGAAGGGCCTCGGCATCCGGGACCTCATCATCGAGGTGACCGGCCGGCAGACCTTCATCGGCACCCCGGCGTCGGTCGCGGCCACCATCGACGAGTTCGTGCAGAGCGGCGCCGCCGACGGGTTCATCCTCGTGCCGCACCTGGTGCCCGGCGGCCTCGACGAGTTCGTCGACACCGTCGTGCCGCTGCTGCAGGAGCGCGGCGTGTTCCGTGCCGAGTACACCACCGGCACGCTGCGCGGCCACCTCGGACTGCGCCATGAGTGACCCGGTGTTCCACTGGTTCCTGCCGACCGGCGGCGACGACCACGCCGTCGGCGCCGGCACCCACGGCGGCATCATCGGCGCGCAGGACACCGCGCCGCTGCCCCGCTCGGCCACGCACCGCGCGCCGACGCTGGACTACCTGACCCAGATCGCCCGCGCCGCCGACCAGCTCGGCTACACCGGCGTGCTCACCCCGACCGGCGTGCACTGCGAGGACGCCTGGCTCACCACCGCCGCGCTCATCGCCGAGACCCGGCGGCTGCGGTTCCTCGTCGCGTTCCGGCCCGGGCTCATCACCCCGGTCCTGGCCGCGCAGATGGCCGCCACCTTCCAGCGGCTGTCCGGCGGCCGGCTGCTGCTCAACGTCGTCATCGGCAGCAGCGCCGCCGAGCAGCGCGGCTACGGCGACCCCCTCGACCACGACGCCCGCTACGACCGCGCCGCGGAGTTCCTCGACGTGGTCCGCTTCGCCTGGACCGGCGAACGCTTCGACCACCACGGCGTCCACTACGACGTGGAGGGCGGGCTGCTGCGCGAACCGCCGAAGGTCGTGCCGACCGTGTACCTCGGCGGGTCCTCACCGGCCGCGGTCCGCCTCGCCGCCCGGCACGCCGACGTGTACCTCACCTGGGGTGAACCCGTCGAGCAGGTCGCGGAGAAGGTCGCCAAGGTCCGCGCCGAGTGCGGCGACCGCGACCTGCGCTTCGGCATCCGGCTGCACGTCATCACCCGCGACACCGCCGACCAGGCCTGGGCCGACGCCGAGCGGCTCATCGCCGGCCTCGACGACGAGACGATCCGGCAGCGGCAGGCGAGCCTGCGCAGCCTCGACTCCGTCGGCCAGCGCCGCATGCTCGACCTGCACGGCGGCGACCGGGACCGGCTCGTCGTCGCGCCCAACCTGTGGGCCGGCATCGGCCTGGTCCGCGGCGGCGCCGGCACCGCCCTCGTCGGCAGCCACGCCGAGGTCGCGGCCCGCATCGACGAGTACCGGGCGGCCGGGATCGACGAGTTCATCCTCTCCGGCTATCCGCACCTGGAAGAGGCGTACACGTTCGCCGAAGGAGTGTTGCGACGGTGAAGTTCCTCGCCATCACCCTCATCGTCACCGACGGCAGGAAGCCGGCGCACGAACGCCTCCGGGAGGTCGTGGACAACGCGATCCTCGCCGAGGAGCTCGGCTTCGACGGCTTCGGCGTCGGTGAACGCCACGAGCGGCCGTTCATCTCCTCCTCGCCGCCGGTCGTGCTCAGCCACATCGCCGCCCGTACCAGCGCGATCCGGCTCTTCACGGCCGTGACGACGCTGAGCCTGCTCGACCCCGTCCGCGCCTTCGAGGACTACGCCACCCTGGACAACCTGTCCGGCGGCCGGCTGGAGCTCATCGTCGGCAAGGGTAACGGCGCCGCCCAGGCGAAGCTCTTCCACGTCACCGCCGACGACCAGTGGGACCGCAACCGCGAGGGCTACGAGCTGTTCACCCGCCTCTGGCGGGAGGACAAGGTCACCTGGTCCGGCCGCTTCCGCCCCTCCCTGGACGACGCCGAGACGTGGCCGCGGCCGCTGCAGCCGGACATCCGCATCTGGCACGGCAGCGCCACCAGCAAGGCCTCCGTCGAGCTCGCCGCACTGCACGGCGACCCGCTCTTCTCCGCCAATGTCACCAACCCGGTCGAGCCCTACGCCGAGCTCGTCGCGCACTACCGCGAGCGGCTCGCCTTCCACGGCCACGACCCGGCCACCGCCCTCGTCGGCGCCGGCTCCGCCGGCCTGTACGTCGCCGAACGGTCCCAGGACGCGATCGACACGTACCGGCCGATCTTCGACAACCGGCTGGAGACCTTCAAGCGCGTCGGGGTCGAACCGGTCTTCCACACCCTCGAGGACGCGATCGAACGCAGCTCGATCCTCGTCGGCAGCCCGCAGCAGATCATCGACAAGGTCCACCGGTACCACGCCCGGCTCGGCCACGAGGTCATGCACGTGCAGGCCGACGCCGACGGGCTCACCGACAAACAGCACCGCCGGTCCCTGGAGCTCTTCCAGTCCGAGGTCGCACCGGTGCTGCGCCGCGAGATCCCCAGTCGCCCGTTCCCACCCCTGGCGGTGCGGTCATGAGTGTCCCTCTGTCCATTCTCGACCTCGCCCCGATCAGCTCGGGCAGCGACGCGGGGGCCGCCCTGCGCAACACGATCGACCTCGCGCAGCGCGCCGAGGCGTCCGGCTACCAGCGGTACTGGGTCGCCGAGCACCACTTCGCCCCCGGCGTGGCCAGCGCGGCGCCGGCCGTGCTCATCGGCCTCATCGCCGCCGCGACCGACCGCATCCGGGTCGGCTCCGGCGCGGTGCAGGTCGGCCACCAGACAGCCCTGTCGGTGGTGGAGCAGTTCGGGCTGCTCGACGCAGTGTACCCGGGCCGGTTCGACCTCGGCTTGGGCCGCTCCGGGCAGCGGCGCACCTCGGCTCTCGCCGCGCAACCCGCGCCTTTGAAGCCGGCGCGGGTCGTCGACGGGCTGCTCATCCCGCCCGCGTTCGACTTCTCGCGGCTCACCGCGCAGCCGCGGTTCGCGCTGTTCGCGCAGTTGCTGCAGCAGCCCGGCGCGCAGGCGCCCGACTTCGCCGAGGTCGTGGACGACATCCAAGCCCTCATCGCCGGCACCTACACCCGCGACGGCCTCGACGTGCACGCCACCCCCGGCGAGGGCGCCAAGGTCGAGCTGTGGATCCTCGGCTCCAGCGCCGGGCAGAGCGCCGCCGTCGCGGGGGAGCGGGGCCTGCCGTTCGCGGCCAACTACCACGTCGCACCGGCGAGCGTCCTGGAGGCCGTCGAGGCGTACCGGGCCGCGTTCCGCCCGTCGGAGGTCCTGGACCGCCCGTACGTCCTCGTCTCGGCCGACGTCGTCGTCGCCCCGGACACGGCCACCGCCCGGCACCTCGCGTCGCCCTACCGGCACTGGGTCCGCAGCATCCGCACCGGCGCGGGCGCGATCCCCTTCCCGACGCCCGCGGAGGCCGCGGCGGCCCCCTGGACCGACGAGGACCGGGCCCTCGTCCAGGACCGCCTCGACACCCAGTTCGTCGGCGACCCGGCCACCGTCGCCGCCGAGCTGCGCATCCTGCAGCGGGTCACCGGCGCCGACGAGTTGCTCGTCACCACCATCACCCACGACCACGCCGACCGGGTGCGCTCCTTCGAGCTGCTCGCCAAGGAGTGGCATGGCTGACCGGCCGCGTGCTGCTCGCGCCGGCCCGGCGCCGCTGGTCGGCGGCGCGCTGCTCGTGCCGGCCCGGCGCGGCTGGTCGGCCGTTCGCTCTTCGCGTCGGCCCGGCGGGGCTGGTCGGCGGCGCGCTGCTCGTGCCGGCCCGGCGGGGCTGGTCGGCCGTTCGCTGTTCGCGTCGG
This sequence comes from Dactylosporangium sp. NPDC050688, assembly GCF_040654515.1. Classification (NCBI taxonomy): domain Bacteria; kingdom Bacillati; phylum Actinomycetota; class Actinomycetes; order Micromonosporales; family Micromonosporaceae; genus Dactylosporangium; species Dactylosporangium sp. NPDC050688. Next base: position 42,625 of record NZ_JBFAIC010000071.1, on the reverse strand, counting down.
CCCGGCGGGGCTGGTCGGCCGTTCGCTGTTCGCGTCGGCCCGGCGGGGCTGGTCGG
>NZ_JBFAIC010000071.1:0-42474 GCF_040654515.1 Dactylosporangium sp. NPDC050688 | reverse complement strand
GTTCGGCCCGGCGGGGCTGGTCGGCCGTTCGCTGTTCGCGTCGGCCCGGCGGGGCTGGTCGGCCGTTCGCTGTTCGCGTCGGCCCGGCGGGGCTGGTCAGCCGGCCGCTGCTTGCCTCGGCCCGGCGAGGTCAGCCGGCCGCGCGCACCAGCAGCCAGGCGGCCAGGCCGAACCCCATCATCGCCACCGCGGCCCGCAGCACCCGCGGGTCGAGGCGGCGGGTGACGGCGGGCCCGAGCGAGCCGCCGATCCCCGAGCCGATCGCGAGTGGCACGACCGCCCACCAGGCGACGTCGGCGACGACCGCGAACATCGCCGCGGGCACCACGTCGGCGCACGCGGTGAGGGCGTTCTTCAGCGCGTTGGCCCGGACCAGGTGCGGCTCGACCACCAGCAGCACGATGGCGAGGGTGAGGATGCCGGCCCCGGCGCCGAAGTAGCCGCTGTAGACGAACACCGCGAAGAGCGCGACCGCCGCGACGACCCGGAGCCAGGCCGCGCGCCGGTCCCCGGACCCGGCCGCCGCCGTGCCCGCGGCGGCGGCCGCCGTGCCCACGGTCGTGGGCGTCGTGTCCGTGGCCGTGGCCGGTGAGGGACGGCCGGCCGACGGGCGGACCAGCACCAGGACCGCGGCGAACGCGATCAGGAACGGCACGATCCACGCGAACACCCCCGGCGGCGTCACCAGCAGCAGGACCGCCCCGGCGGTGCCGCCGACCACCGCGCCCGCCGCCCACCACGGCAGCCGGCGCCGGTGCACGCGCAGCTCCGGCCGGGACGCCGCCGAGGAGGCCACCGCGCCGCTGATCAGGGCGACCGTGTTGGCGACGTTGGCCTGCAGCGGGGCCAGCCCGACGGCCAGCAGCGCCGGGTACGTCACCAGCGACGTGATCCCGCCCGCGGTGCCGATCACCCCGCCGAGCACTCCCGCCAGGACGAGCAGCACGGTCCGCACCGGATGACGGTACCCGCCACCGTTGACATCGACGGTAACCATACCTAGGCTGCCTAGGTATGGACGTCCGGGGACATCTGGACCTGTTGCTGCTCGCCGTGCTGGCCGACGCCGGCCCCGTGCATGGCTACGCTCTGATCGCCGCGCTGCGCGAGCGGTCCGGCGGCGTGTTCGACCTGCCCGAGGGCACCGTCTATCCGGCGCTGCACCGCCTGGAGCGCGACGGGCTGGTCGCCAGCCACTGGGAGCAGGCGGTGCCCCGCCGGCGCCGGGTCTACGCACTGACCGCCGCCGGCCGGGAGACCAGGACGGTGAAGCAGCGCGAGTGGCGCAGCTTCGTCACCGGCGTCCAGTCCGTGATCGGTCCCGTCCCCGGGCCGTTCGCCGGGCCGGTGACAGCATGACGGGCGCGTCGGAGGGGCCGGCGTCGGCGGGGCCGATCGAGCAGTATCTCGACGAGTTGTTCGACCGGCTGGCCGGCACCGGTGCGTCCGGTCGCCGCGTCCTCGCCGAGGCCGAGAGTCACCTTTTCGCCGCGGCCGAGGACGGTGTCGGTCGTGGCCTGGACGCCGAGGCGGCGGAGCGGGAGGCGGTCGCCAGGTTCGGTGCCGCCGCCGACATCGCCCGGCAGGTCCCGCCCGCGCGGGAGGGTGTCCGCGCGGCGCTGCTCCGTCTCGCCGTCGGGGTCTGGGCCGTGGCCGGTGGCGCCCTCGCGTGGTACGGCACCAGCGGCGTCCTCACCTCGCTCCTCGCGCGGCCGTGGGCGCGGCTGCTGGTGGCGACCGACCGGTTCGGCAGTCAACCCGACATGTGCGGCCGGCCCTGGGTGCCGCCGGTGGAGGGCCTCGACTGCGTCGCGATCCATCAGGCCCACATCACCGCCGTGCCGGCCGGTGGGGCGGGGTTCCCGTTCGCGGTCGTGGCGGTCGCCGGGTTCGGCCTGCTGCTCGCCCTGTTCGCGGCGCGGTGGCTGACCCCGCTCGGCACGACCGCCTGGACCCCGGCGCGGCCCGTGCTGGGGCTGGCGTTCGCGGTGCCGTTCGGTCTCGCCGCGCTCCTGCTGCTGTTCTACGGCGTCTTCGGGGCCTTCGCGTTCATGCAGGACTGGACCCTCAGCTACGTCGTGTCCGGCCTCCTCGCGGGCATGATCAGCGTGGCCGCCGGGCTGCGGGCCCGGCGGCGCGCCGCCGCGGTGTAGCACCGGGGTCAGTCGAGCATCGCGCCGCAGGTCATGTTGAGGGCGGTGCCCGTCATCGTGCGGGCCAGGTCGGAGGCGGCGAACACGGCCAGGTCGCCCGCGTCGGCGAGGGTCGCGGCCCGGCCGAGCAGGGTCTGGCCGGTGATGTCCGCCTCGATCGCGGCGCGGCCCGGGACGTCCGCGGGGATGGCATCGGGCAGGCCGCCGGTGCGCAGGGTCAGCACCCGCACGCCGTGCGGCGCCAGCTCGGTGGCGAGCTGCCGGCGCATCTGCTCGACCGCCTCGAACGCCGTCTGCAGGCCGCCCAGGTGCAGGTCGCGCGGCGGGTGGCCGGAGCCGCCGAAGAACAGCAGCACCCCGCCGCCGGCGCGGGCCATGTGCCGGCCGGCGGCGCGGGAGGTGATGAACTTCGACCGTACCGACTGCACGACCGGCGCCAGGTAGTCCTCGACGGTCATGTCGAGCATCGGGGTGCCCTGTACGTCGGCGTCGGCGATGACGTTGACGGCCACGTCGATGCGGCCCGCCGCCGCGACGACGGCGGCCGCGTGCGCCTCGACGGCGTGCTCGTCGAGCGCGTCGACGACGGCCGTGCCGGCCTGCCCGCCGGCGGCGCGGACGTCCGCCGCGACCGCGTCCAGGGTGGCGAGGGTGCGGCCGGCGAGGAACACCCGCGCGCCCGCGCGGCCGTACGCCCTGGCCATGGCGCCGCCGACCGAGCCGCCGCCCCCGTAGATGATCGCGTTCTTCCCAGCCAGCAGCATGATGGTCCCCTCCATGTCGGTGTGCCTGTCACCGGTACAACCCCCGGCGGCGGCGCGACTCATCGCGGATCGAGAAACCCGGGCAGGCCGAACGCGGGGAACAGGGCCGGGCCGAGGAACGACACCACCTCGGCGACCCGCGACCCGCGCACCGTCACCAGGTCGATGCTGGCCGCCTCGTAGCGGTCGCGCAGCAGGTACGTGCCGAACGCCGGCCGACCGTTCGCCCTGGCGGGCAGGAACCGCCACCGGTGCCGGACGGGACCGTCCAGCAGGAACGCCCGGATGGCCGGGGCACCGCGGTACACCTCGGGCAGCGGCGGCATCGAGTACTTCGCGTCCTCGGCCAGCATGCCGGCGATCGCGTCGATGTCCCCGGCCTCCCAGGCGGCCCGGTAGGCGGCGGCGATCCGCAGCGTCGCGGGGTCGGCGGCAGCGGCGGGGTCAGTGGCCGGCAGGACCTTCCGGGCCCGCTGCACGGCGCTGTTGACGGCGGCGACGGTCGTGTCGAGCAGCCCGGCGGTCTCCGCAGCGGAGAAGCCGAGCACCTCCCGCAGCAGAAGCGCCGCCCGCGGGCGCGGCGGGAGGTGCTGCAGGGCGGCGACGAACGCGAGCTCGACCGTGATCCCGGTGAGCGCGTCGGGCCACGGCTGCAGCCACAGCGGCTCGCCCTCGGCGTCGGTGGGCGGCTCGCGGCGGCCGCGGCGGTCCAGCATGGTGAGGCAGCGGTTGGTGGCGATCCGGTACAGCCACGGCCGCACCCCGGCCTTGTCCTCGAGGCCCGGGAACGCCTTCCAGCCCCGCAGGAACGTCTCCTGCACCGCGTCCTCGGCGTCGTGCAGCGACCCCAGCATCCGGTAGCAGTGCGCGAGCAGCTCGCCGCGCAGCGGCTCGGCGAGGGTCTCGAACGTCACTCCACCGAGTCTAGAGCTGCGCTGATATCATGTATCTCCCATTCTTTTAATAGAGAATCTGCCGGAGCTGGTGCGGTGTCCGTCGAGGGTGTTCACGCGCTGGTCAGGCGCACGCATGAGGCGCGCGTCCTGCGTGTCCTGCGGGAGCACGGCGCCCTCAGCCGGGGGCAGATCGCCGCGAAGGTCGGCCTGTCCCGCACCACCCTGTCGGAGATCACCGGCGATCTGCTGTCCCGCGGCGCCGTCGTGGTCACCGACACCGACGCGAGCCTGCGCGCCGGCAGCGGCCGCCCGGCGGAGCTGCTGACGCTCGACCCGTCGTCGGGGCAGTTCCTCGGCGTCGACCTCGGCCACAGCCGGGTCCGCGTCGCCGTCGCCGACGCCGCCCACGAGGTGACGGCGACCGGCCACGCGACCTACGCGCCCGGCACCGGCTGGCCGGAGCGGGTCGCGGTCGCCTTCGACCTGATCGACGACGTCGGCGCCCGTCGCGGCGCCAGCTTCCGCGCGCTGCAGGGCGTGGGCGTCGGCGTCGCCGGTCCGCATCCGGCCGGGCCGGCGGTCGCCGAGGCGTTCCGCGAGCGGTTCGGCGCGCCGGTCGTCGCGGACAACAGCACCAGGTTCGCCGCGCTCGCCGAGGCGATCACCGACGGCCCCGACCTGGACGACGTGCTCTACATCCGGCTCGCCGAAAGCATCGACGGCGGCCTCGTCGTCGGCGGGCGGCTCGTGGCCGGCGGCCACGGCGTCGCCGGCGAGTTCGGTCACGTCCCGGCCGGCGTCCCCGGCGCCGCGGCGGACCCGTGCCGCTGCGGCCGCCGCGGCTGCCTGGAGACCGTCGCCTCGGTGCCCGCGGTGCTGCGCAACTGCCGCCGGCGCGGCCTGGCCGTGCGCGCCGCCGAGGACCTCGAGGCGGCGCTGCGCCGCGGCGACCCGGTCGCCGCCGCGGTGCTTGACGAGGCCGCCGACGCCGTCGGGCAGGTCCTCGCCGCCGCCGCGCTCGTGCTCGACCCGGCCCAGATCGTGGTCGGCGGCCGGCTCACCCGCTGCTGGCCCGGCGTCGTCGACCGGGTCGCCGCCACCATCGCCGAACGCACCGGCACCGGCACGGGCACCGCCGTCATTGGAAGCGGCGCCGGCACGGGCGGCGCCGGCGCCGGGGACCGGATCGTCCGGGCCGCCCGCCTCGGCGACGAGGGCGGCGCGCTCGGTGCCATCGCCGCCCTCTACCGCCAGACCCCGCCGCCCGCCGGCTACCACTGACGCCGGCGCCGCCGATCCGCCGTCACGCGACGTCGCGCGGCACCGGGGGACGCGCCGGGCCGGGCCGCAGGTGCGGCCGCACCATGGCAGGGCTCGGGTTCACGTGGGCCGTACCGTCGAGGACGACGGTCGGGACGGTCTCGTTGCCGTCGGCGACGGCCCGCACGGCGGCGGCGCCGTCGGGGTCGCGCCAGATGTTCACCCACGACGCGTGCCGGGCCCGGCCGAGCAGGCTCAGCCGCAGGCGCAGGCAGTACTGGCAGCCGGGCCGCCAGTACACGACCGGCCTGCCCGACGCTTGCGCCACCGCCGCCGGCGTGTGCCGCGGGAAGCTCAGCGGCGAGAACACGACGGCCAGCCCCAGGAAGACCAGGCCGAACAGCACCGCGGCGCCCATGGACCCGTCGGCGACCTGGTTGGCGGCGATCGCCGTGCCGCACGCCACGAACGCCAGCGGCACCATCCACATCCGGATCACGGCACCACCGTACTGGCTCACGTGGCGCTGCCGGCCGGCGCCTGGGGCACGAGGTTGCCGCGTTCGTCGAGGACCTTGTCGCTCCAGTACCGGTCCCACTCGTCGCCGACGTGGGTCGGGGTCTTGTCCGCCGGGTACCGCACGTAGCCGGCCGGCGGGTCGGTGCCGTCGCGGACGCACGTGCGGCCGGTGGCGTTGCCGACCGCCTTCACCGGGTGCTCGCCGGAGCGGCAGATCCGTTCCTTCAGCGAGCACCCGGTGAGCGAGGCGGTGAGCAGCGCGGCGGCGAGCAGCGGGGTGAGCAGACGCGGGCCCATCCGCCCAGTGTGCGCCTCAACCGGTCACCGGGCACCCGGGGAGACGTCGCCGCGCCCGCAGCCCGATCCGGCGGCCCCACTCGGCGTCCACCGCGCTCCCCGTACGGCGGGTGCGGCAAGTGGGGCCGCCGTGGATCACATGCCGAGCAGTGCCGCCATGATGATGCGCTGCGAGCGCAGCGGCTGCTCCGAGCCGCCCATGTGCAGGGTGTTGACGGAGAAGATCAGCCGCGCCGACAGGTCGCGGGTCGCGGCCATGCCGTTGTTGTAGCCGGGCCGGTCGCCGCTCTTGCCCCACATCGTCACCGGCCCGAGTTCCAGCTTCGTCAGCCCGGCGGTGTAGACCGCGTCCTTGTCATCGGCGGGGTCATCGTTGCCGTCGTACAGGGGCACCCCGGCCGGCACGGTGAACATCTCCTCCAGCTGCGGCTGCGGCACCAGCTTCCCGCTGAACAGCGCCATCAGGAACCGGTCCAGGTCCGGCGCGGTCGAGATGACCGACGCGGCCGACCACTGCAGGGACATGTCGGCGCGGGTCACGTCGACCCAGCCGGCCGCGGTCGCCTCGTAGCCGTGCGCGTGCGGGCCGCGCACCTCCACGTCCCGGCCGGGCGCGGTGGTGCCGCGCAGGCCGAGCCGGTCGACGATGCGCCGCTGGATCTGCGACTCCCAGGTGCGGCCGGTGACCTTCTCGATCAGCAGGCCGGCGACGATGTAGTCGACGTTGCCGTACCGCTGCTTCGTGCCGGGCGGGAACGCCAGGGGCTTCGTCGTGTCGATCTGGCTGCCCTTCGCCCAGCGGTCGTAACGGTGCGCGAGGAACCAGTCCACCTGCTTGTTCGGCACCACGATGTGGTTGATGCCGCTGGTGTACGTGAGCACCTGGCGCACCGTGACCGGTGCCGTCCCGGCGGGCAGCAGGTCCGGCAGGTAGTGCTGGACGGTCTGGTCCAGGTCCAGCCGTCCTTCGGCGGCCAGCTGCAGCGCGACCACCGCGGTGAACGTCTTGGTCATGCTGCCGATGCGGAACCGGCCGTCGCTCGGCACGCTGCGCCCCGTGCGCACGTCGGCGACCCCGGCCGTGCCCTGCCGGCAGCCGGCGGCGTCGTTGATCAGGACGAGCGCCCCGGACGCCTCCTCGTCGGGCAGCCCTTCCAGCGCCCCGCGCAGCGGGGTCCCGTCGGCGAGCGTGGTGCAGCGGTGCCGGCCGGCCTCCCCGCCACCTGCGGCGGCATCCGCCGCGGTGGCCGGTCCGATGACGAGTGCGGCCGCGACCAGGGCGGCAATGGGTACCCGCAAAGCGGACACCTCCCAACGATAGGTGGAAATCTGTCGCATCCACCCTGTCGCCGGCGGTGCCGCACGGGCATCCGGGGTTTACCTCCGGGGGTCCCCCAGAACCGCCCCCGAGAAGCCGTCAGGGTCCTCGACCCACGGCAGGTGGCTCGCGCCCTCCAGCACCACCCGGCGCACCTCGGGCAGCGCCGCGGCGAGGGAGTCCACCGCCCACCGGGGCCGCAGGTCCTCGCTGCCGTCGACGATGAGCACCGGCACCCGCAGCCCGCGGCACCGCGCGGCCAGGTCCGTCTCCCGCAGCCGCCGCGCGATCTCGGCGTTGAGGGTCGCGTTGCACTCGCCGTTGATGTCGAACCACGGCGTCGCCATCGCCTCGGCGTGCGCCGCCGCCCGCGCCCGGTCGGGGAACTCGGCCGTCCACTGCCGCACGACCGACTCCCGGTCCAGCCCGCCGGGCGTGCCACGGGTCCGCTCCCGGAACGCGGGCTTCCAGGTGTCCTCGTCGTCGATGCCGGTGCCGGCCACGTACACCAGCCGCCGGACCCGCTCCGGGTGCCGCAGCGTGAATTCGAGGGCCAGGTGCGCACCCCAGGAGTGCCCGAGCAGCGTGGCCGGCCCGTCGGCGTGCGCGTCGAGCACCGTCCCGAGATCCGCGATGCTGCGGTCCAAGGTGTACGGCCCGCGCCGCTGCGACCTGCCGCACCCGCGCTGGTCCCAGCGCACGGTCCGGTAGTGCCCGGCGAACATCGTGGCCAGGTCGCCGGCCATGTCCCACAACCCCGGCCCGCCGTGCACGAACACCAGCACCGGCCCGTCCCCGCCGGCCCGCGTCCACAGCCGGCACCCGTCGCCGGTCAGCACCGCGCGGTCGCCACGGCTCATCGGGGGCAGGGCGTGCAGCGCGTCGGTCAGGGCCGGCCAGGGGAACGGAGGTGGTGGGGTCGTGGTGTCGCTGTCCAGGGGCGGCACCGACGCCGGGTCGAACAGGACCGTCACGCCCCAGGAGCGCAGGGTGCGCAGGCCGGCCTGGAAGGCCGGGTGGTTGGACAGGCCGACGTTGGGGGTGGGCACGACGATGACCGGGCGGCCCAGGCCGATGCCCTCGTTGAGCAGGCCGAGGGCGAGGGTGTCGCTGATCCCGGCGGCGAGCTTGTTGACGGTGTTGAAGGTGGCCGGGGCGACCACGAACGCGTCCGCGGGCGGCAGGACGTCGGGCTCGTCGGGCTGCTTGTACCGCGACCGCACCGGATACCCGGTCTGCGCCTCCAGCGCGGCGGCGTCGAGGAACTTCAGCCCGTCCGGGGTGGCCACGACGCAGACGACCCAGCCGTCGTCCTGCGCGGCGGCGACGAACGCGGGCAGGTCGGCGGCCGGGCGGCCACCGCAGGCGACGACGTACAGCACCGGCATGAGGCACAGGCTAACCGCCCGGACCCCGCGCGGGGTGGCGTACCATTCGGCGTTCGGTCCGTGACGACGCCGGGGAGGGCACGGTGCAGGGTCAGGTCCGCTTCGCCGTCGACCTCGGCACCTCCAACACGGTCGCCGTCGTCGACCGCGGCGACGGCACGCCCCGCCCGCTGCTGTTCGACGGTAACCCGCTGCTGCCGTCCGCGGTGTTCGCCGACGCGTCCGGGACCGTGTTCGTCGGTCGCGACGCCGAGCGGCACATGGCCACCGACGCGGCCCGCTACGAGCCGAACCCGAAGGGCCACATCGACGAGGGCCTCATCCTGCTCGGCGACCGCGAGGTACCGGTCGTCGAGCTGCTCGCCGCGATCCTGCGCCGCGTCGCGGGCGAGGCCGCGCAGACCGGCGTCCTGGCCGGCGGCACGACCGTGCTCACCTGCCCCGCCGACTGGGGCCCGCGCCGCCGGGCCGTGCTGTCCGAGGCCGCCGCGGTCGCCGGGCTGGGCCGGGTGACGCTGCTGGACGAGCCGGTCGCCGCGGCCACGTACTGCATGCGGGTGCTCGGCTCGCAGATCGCCCCCGGGCGCAGCGTCGCCGTCTTCGACTTCGGCGGCGGCACCCTGGACGTCACGGTGGCCCAGGCCGCCCCTGAGGGGCTGCGGGTCCTCGCCACCGGCGGCCTGGACGACCTGGGCGGCACCGACGTCGACGCCGCGCTCGTCGGCCACCTCGGCCAGCAGATCGCCGCGCACGACGGCGGCCTGTGGCGGCGCCTGCAGCACCCGCAGACCCCCGCCGACTTCCGCGACCGGATGACGTTCTGGTCCGAGGTACGCGCCGCGAAGGAGATGCTCTCCAGGGCCGCCTCGGCGCCGGTGCACGTGCCGGGCGTCGACGTCGCGACCCACCTGACCCGCGAGGAGCTGGACCGGGTCGCGGGCCCGCTGGTGGACCGCGCGGTCGACGAGACCCGCCGCGTCCTGCAGCGCTCCGGCGTGCCGGCCGCGCAGCTGGACGCGATCCTGCTCGTCGGCGGCTCGAGCCGGCTGCCGCTGGTGGCGAGCCGGCTGCACGCCCGGTTCGGGCTGGCGCCGGTGGTGCCGGAGCAGCCGGAGCTGCCGGTCGCCTTCGGGGCGCTGCTGCTCGGCAACAGCCGGCCCGCAGCCGTGGACCGCCCGGCGCCCGCCACGGGGTCCGGCGCGCCGCCGGTCACGCCCTCGGCCGGCTATCCGGTCTCGGCGCCGGCATATCAGACGTCCGCACCGCCGGCGGCCTACCAGACGTCGGCGCCGCCCGCCGCGTACCACCCGGCGTCCTCAGCCTCCCCGCCGGCATCGGCGTTCCAGGCGTCCCCGGCGTTCCAGGCGTCGGCGCCGCCGGCCGCGTACCAGGCCTCGGCGCCCCCCGCGCCGGTGCCGCCCGCCTACCAGCCGCCGGCCTACCAGGTGTCCCCGCCGCCGGCGTACCAGGCCTCGGCGCCGCCCCCGTACCAGCCGTCCGCGTACCAGCCCTCCGCTTACCAGGGAGCGCCGGCCGGGTACCCGCCGCCGCAGCCCCAGCAGCCGGCCGTGCCGCAGCAGCGCACGCAGCGGCCGTCGGTGATCATCGGGCCGGGGGTGACGCTGCAGGGCAACGTCGCGATCTACGGCGACGACGACTTCATGCCGCAGTACGCCCGCGACGAGCCCGACCGCCGGACCCGCGACGAACCCCCGCAGCCGCCCGCCGACCCGCCCACCCGCACCCGGCGCGGCGGCCGGGGCTTCTCGATCTCCCGGATGTTCCGGCGGCTGCGCCTCATCGCCGTGCCGCTGATCATCGTGCTGGCCCTGACCCCGTGGGGGCGCGGCCTCCTCAGCGCCGGCCGCGACAAGATCGACGGCTGGACGGGCAAGGCGGCGCCCACCCCGACCGCCACCGTGTCGGGGTCCACCGGCACGAGTCCCGCCGTGTCGGCCGCACCGAGCGCCGCCGGCCCGTCGGTCAAGCTCGTCCCCGACACCGTCAAAATCGGTGCCTCGGTCAAGGTCACCGGCACCGGCTTCACCAAGACCGAGCAGGTCACCATCAAGGTCAACGGGGTGCAGCAGACCGTCAAGCCCGCCGTCGCCGGCACCGTCGAGTGGACAATGCCGACGCGGACCCTCAAGCGCGGCGCCACCACCGTCGAGCTGACCGGCATGCAGAGCAAGCGGCCCGCCAAGGCCATCCTGGACGTCACCGCCTGACCGCTCAGGTGCCCGGCCGCTGTCCGTCCACCGGCACGGCGCTGAAGAACTGGCGGCCGCCGCGCAGGTGACGGTCGAAGCGCAGGCCGGCACCGGCGAGGGCGGCGTGCAGCTCGGCGCGGCTGAGGCGGCGCGCCGCGCCGCGCAGCTCCCACCGGGCGTCGTCGAGGCGGTAGGTCGAGCGGCTGCGCAGCACGGTGCCGTCGAAGGACTCGACCTCGAAGTCGACCTCGACGGGCCAGATCCGGCCGGTGGACGACGCCGCCTTGTCGAACCACGACGGCGGCAGCCACTGCATGACGACCTGGCCGTCCGGGGCGACGTGCCGGCGGCACGCGTCGAGCAGCTCGGCCCTGTCCGCGGGGTCCGCCGCGTTGAGCCGGGTGCCCTGCGCCAGCACGACCGGGAACCGTTCGCCGAGGTCCAGCGCAGCGAGCCCGGATTGGACGGTCCGGGCGTCGCGGACCAGCGCCAGCATCCCGGCGGAGTCGTCGGCGACCGTCACCGGGTGGCCCAGCGCGACCAGCGGGTCGGCGATCCGGCCGCCGGTCCGGCTGAGGTCCAGGACCGCGGCGCCCGGCGGGACGTTCGCGTGGACGAAGGCGGGCTCGCCGCTGTGCGGCAGCACCGCGTACAGGCCGACGGGGCGGCCGTCGGTGGTGACCTCGGACATCGCCACACCATGCCACAGCCGTGGCATCATTGCCGGCGACATGACCTCATTCGACCTGTGCTGCGAGAGCCTCGACGGGCTGTCCGTCGGCGACGCGGTCGGCGCCCAGTTCTTCGTGCCGGGCACCACCGTCACCCACATCACCGAAGCGGCCGAGCCACCCGGCGCCTGGCCGTGGACCGACGACACCGAGATGGCCTGCTCGATCGTCGACGAGCTCGCCGTCCACGGCCGCATCGACCGGGACCGGCTCGCCGCCGCGTTCGCCCGGCGCTACGAGCCGTACCGGGGCTACGGCGGCGGCGCCGTGGCCATCCTGCACCAGATCCGCGACGGGGTGCCGTGGCGGGAGGCGGCCCGGGCCGCGTTCGACGGGCTCGGCTCGATGGGCAACGGCGCCGCGATGCGGGTCGCCCCGCTCGGCGCGTTCCACGCCGGCGACTCCCGCAGCGCCGCGCTGGACGCGATGCGCACCGCCGAGGTCACCCACGCGCACAGCGAGGGCATCCTCGGCGCGGTCGCCGTCGCCGTCGCGGCCGCCGAGGCGGCCTGGGGCAGGCTCGTCGAGGCGCCGCTGGAGCCGGTCGAGCTGTTCGACGCGGTGCTCGCGTACCAGGTCGACAGCCAGGTCAAGACGGGCCTGCGGCGCGCCCGCGACCTGCTCGGCGCGAGCGTCGCCGAGGCCGCGTACACGCTCGGCAACGGCTCGCGGGTCCTCGCCCAGGACACGGTGCCGTTCGCGCTGTGGGCCGCCGCGACCCACCTGTCGGACTACCGCGGCGCGATCCTCGCCTGTGTCGAGGCCGGCGGTGACGTCGACACCACGGCCGCGATCACCGGCGGTGTGGTCGCCGCGGCGGCGGGCCGCGCCGCGATCCCGGACGCGTGGCTCACCCACCGGGAGCCGCTGCCCGCGTGGGTGCGCACCGGCGATTCCTGAGCGGCGTGCAAGGTTTCCGGCACCCCCGGCGTCCAAGGGGGTGAAGGAGGTGCCCGCCGTGCAGACACCCGAGGAGGCCGAGTTCTCGGCCTTCGTCGAGCAGCGCGCGCATGCGCTGCTCAAGACCGCGTACGCCCTGACGGGTGACCGCCATGCCGCGGAGGACCTCGTGCAGTCCGCCCTGGCCAAGGCGTTCGCGCGGTGGCGGCGCATCGACGAGCCGGAGCCCTACCTGCGCAGGATGATCTACAACGAGTTCGCCTCCGGGTGGCGCAGCCGCCGCCGGCAGGCCGAGGTCACCGTCGCCGAGCTGCCGGAGCGGGCCGGCCCCCGGTACCTGGAGACCGACACCGCGCTGCGCCTGCTGCTGCGCGACGCCCTGCGGGCGCTGCCGCCCCGCCAGCGGGCCGTGCTGATCCTGCGGTACTTCGAGGACCTCAGCGTCGAGGAGACCGCCGCGGTGCTGTCCTGCCGCGAGGGCACCGTGGCCAGCCAGGCCTCGCGCGGGCTGGCCAAGCTGCGCGAGCTCGTGCCGCAGCTGGACTGGTCTCCCGACCTCGTGGAAGGACGACGCTGATGCGCTTCGAGCAGCTGCTCCACGAGACGATCGAGGAGATGTCGGCGGAGCTGACCGGCCCGCCGAGCGGGCTCGCCGCGGCCAGCATGGCCCGGGGCCGCCGCATCCGCCGGACCCGGCGGATCGCCGCGGCCGCCGCCGCGGTCGCCGCGGTCGTGGCCGTCGCGCTGCCCTGGGCGCTGCTGTCCCAGCCGCAGCGCCGCGCGCAGCCGGCCGCGCCCGGACTGCCCGGCGGCTGGGTCGTCACCGGCGTCGGCAACCAGGTCCTGGACCGGGCCACCGGCAAGTACGTCACGCTGCCGGTCCGCGGCACGGTGCTGCCCGCCCCGACCGGCGACCGGGTCCTGGTCGACGACGGACCCGGGTCGGTGCGGCTGATGAGCGTCCGCGGCACCGACGTGATGACCGTGGACACCACCGGCCTCGGCGGCGCGTACAACTGGTCGCCGCGCGGTGACCGGCTGGTCACCCAGGTCATCCAGAAGGAGCCGTTCAGGATCGGGTTCGCCGTCATCGACGCCCGCACCGGCGCGGTGACCAGGCACTGGATCAACCACGCCCGGTACGACTGCAGCCGCTGCACCTTCGTCTGGTTCGGCCAGGAGACGGTCGTGCTGCCCATCGCCGACCGCTCCGGCGGCGAGGCAGCGGAGCTGGTCGACCGGCTCGAGGTGTTCGACGCGCTCAGCGGCGAGCACTACGTCTCGGTGCCGGCTGGGCTGACCCCGTCCGGCCCGTTCTCCCAGTCGCCGGGCGGCCAGTACATCGTCGGCGACCTCGACGGCACGGCCACGAACTGGCGGCTCATCGACCTCGCCACCGGGCAGCTGTGGCCATTCCCCTACGACGCGGTGTGGGTGAGCTCCGACGAGTTGCTCGCGGCGCACGACGGCAAGGTGTACGTCCTGACCCGCCAGGGCACCGTGACCGCGACCATCGACGTCAACCTCCCCGGACCGGGGAAGATCAGCCTCGGCCCGGCCAGGTGAACTGAACGCCACGCCGGGCGTCCCCCTGACGTGCCGACGCGGGCGTCAACGGCCGCTACCGCAACAGCTGGGCCGGACCCGCCTGATGGGCCCTGGAACCTGGACGGGGCCCCGCGACGGCTTGGTGCGCGCTGCCGGCCAGCCCGACGTGCGGCTGCCCGGCTGCGCCGGCGGGGTGGAGACGGCCGGCGGGCAGCGGCGCCGGCCCGACCCGGCTACGTCGCGGACCTGCCCGCCGAGCCGGGCGCGCTGCTGGCGGTGCTGCGCCAGCGGTCCGGCCGGCACGGGGTCGCGGTCGCCAGGACCAGCGGCGGCCTGCGGGGCGCGCTCGTCTTCGACCCGGCCGGGCACGCGCTGCTCGGCGCCCGGACCGACGTCGTGGCCGGGCAGCTGCCCCAGCCGTGCCCGGTCGGTCATGGCGGGGGCTCAGGGCCGCGGGCCGGGGACCCGCAGGGGGCGCTCGACGGCGTCCTGGGCGGCGACGGCGGCCATCAGCGCCCGGTACTGCGCCGGGTCCAGGTCGCCGGTCAGCAGCCGGTCGAACGCCTTCGCCTCGCGGCGGGCCAGAATCGGGCCGGCCGCGCGGGGCGGTGGCAGCGGGCCGAACCTGGCCGCGAGCCACCGCGCGGCCCTCGGCTCGTAGGCGCCCTCCAGGCGGTGGTGCCGGATCACCCAGGCGTGCAGGGCGGTCAGCACCGCGTACGCCACGGCGACGAACACGACGACGAGCACACCAGCAGGCTACGCCGGGCGTCCCCCTGACGTGCCGGGACGGGCGGCGATGTGACGCGCCCCGGTTTCGGCCGATATCCTTGCGGACCGGACCGGAGCGGATCGGATCGGACCGGAACAGGCGGGGGAGCAAGCGCGCGTGGTGCAGGAGTGGCAGCCGGACCTGTTCGACACCGGGCCGGTCGGCAGCTCCGAGCAGCCGGAGGTGCGCTCGCCGGCCGCCGACGCGTCGATGCGCGCCCGCTGGCGGGCGCTGATCCTCACCGACCCGGTTGCCCGGCTGGTCCGCAACGCCGCCCACGCCACCGTCCACCAGGCCTACGACCTGCGCCAGCTGGCGCTCGCCGCGGTCGACATCGCGGTCGCGTCGATGGGGTTCGCCCGGCAGGTCACCCTCGCCGAGCTCGTCGAGTCGACCGCCGAGCTCGCCGCCGTCATGCACCCCGCCGGCACCGCCGACGACCACCAGGACGCCGCCCGGTGGGTGGTGAAAGGCCTGCTCAACGACGCCGACAACCAGGGCGCGTTCGTCTACACGTTCGTCGACGCGCAGGTCACCCCGCCGCGCCGGGAGGAGTACGCGTTCAAGCTCCTGCAGCTGCAGGACGGCCCCGACGGCGCGGTCGTGCTCGCCTCGCACCAGGCGGTCATGCTGTACCTCAACGGCCTCGACCTGGACGTCGACGACGCCGAGGCGGCGTTCTCCGTGGTGCTGCAGCGCCAGCTGCGGGACCGGCGCTTCGAGGCCGCCGCGCGGACCGCGACCCAGGCCGAGCGGGTGTCCGTGGCGATGTCCGCGTCGCTCGCCGACGTGCTCGACGCCACCCGCCGCGACGTGCGGGCCTTCGACTGGATCACCGACGTGCCGCACCGCCTGGCCCGCGCCCGCGACCACGTCGAGGCCCGCATCGCCGCCGACGCCGAGGTGCTCAACCACGTCGCGGCCGGCATCGACACCGAGACCGACAGCGCCGTGCGGCAGGCCTCCGGCGACCTCGTGGAGACCCTGCGCCGTATCCGCCGGGTCCACCTCGACCTCGCCGAGCGGGTCGCCGGCGCCCGGGGCGTGTTCCTGCAGGCGCAGCTGAGCCAGGTGTTCGCCCGCCGGGTCCACCTGCGCCTGCTCAACATCGAGCCGGAGCTGTTCCACCCGGTGCTGGCCGCGCCCGCCGGCGACGCGCGGGTGGTCGCGGAGGCGTTCGGCGACAGGGTGCTGGGGCTGCGCGTGCCGCGGCTGCTGCACCTGGACGGGCTGGTCGACATGCTGCTCGCCCCGCCCCGCCCCGCCGGCCCCGACGAGGTGGAGCCCGAGACGCCGGGCGAGGTCGAGGGCGTGGACCTCCAGGCGTACCCGCCGGCGGTGGTGGCCGAGGCGACCCGTGTCCTGCACCGCGCGTCAGCGGGCCCGGTCGCGCTGTCGGCGCTGCTGGACTCCGCCGCCGCCAGCGGCGCTGACGTGCGCGAGCTGGTGCTGCTCAGCGCGCTGTGGTCGTACGCGCCGGACGTGGCCGATCCGGACGAGGATCGCGGCGCCGACCTCACCGCGCTGGTCTCGGCGCTGTCCGCGGAGCGCTCCGGCGACCGCCTCGACCATCCCCTCGCGTGGGGCGACGACCTGCTGGTCAGCTACGAAGGAGGGCTCGAGGCATGACGGTCCCGATCGAGGACGTGTGGGCGGCCGCCGAACTGGTCGCGTTCGGGCTGCGCACCGGCGCCCGGCCGACCGACGGCAACGCCTACGGCCAGCTGCTGGAGCGGTACCGCACCAACACCGCCTTCCGCGACGCCGTCGACACCGTCGCGGGCGGGCTCGGCCTTGTCGTGCTCGGCGCGCCGGCCCGCACCGGCCTGGTGCTGAGCACCCAGCCGGGCAGCGTGTTCGCGCTGCGGATGGCGGACCTGCGCGGTGGCAGCATGGCCGCCGACGACAAGCTCATCGCCGGTCTGGTCGTCCTGGGCATCGCGGCGTACGCCTTCCCGCACGACATCGACCTCGACGGCACCGACGTGAAGATCGTCGAGGTGGCGGCGCTGGACCGGTTCGTCCGCGACGCGATCGACCGGGTCCTCGCCCTGCCCGGCGATCCCGACACCGTCGACGGTCAGGCCCGCAAGGCCGCCGAGGTGTACCGGCGCACCGCGGCGTTCAAGCCGAAGGACCGGCTGCCGGGGCCGGCCCGCGGGTGCACCCAGTTCGCGGTCCTGGAGGTACTCGGCTGGCTGGTCGAGCGGGGCGCCGCCCGGCAGCTTCCGCAGATGGGGGCCACGTCGTATCAGCTGACCGACCGGTTCCGGCTGCTCGTCGCCGACGTGGCCGGCGGCGAGGCCCTCGAGGCGCTGCGCGCGGTGCGCCGCGCTGCGGCCCCGGCCGCGCCCGCGGTCGTCGCGGGGTCCACTGTGGAGGGTCACTGATGGCGGCGCCCGCGCGGCTGTGGCAGATGCGCCGCATCTACCTGGACCGGGTCGGCTCGCCCGCGGCCCGGTTCCGCGACGTGTGGCTCGACCTGACCGGCCGGGACGGCAGGCCGCTGGACACGATCCTGTGGATGCGCAACGGCGGCGGCAAGTCGACGCTGATCGCGCTGGTCTGCGCCCTGATCCGGCCCGACCGGCGGGACTTCCTCGCCACCGCGACCACCGGCCGGCACCTGGAGGACTGCATCCTCGGCGCCGACACCGGCCACGTCGTTGTCGAGTGGACCGACCCGACCGGCCGGCGGCTCGTCACCGGCGCCGTCTACGAGTGGACCGACCGGGTCCAGCCCGCCGACCCCAACGCCGGGCACGACCGGCTGAAGCAGTGCTGGTACGCCTTCACCCCCGGCCCCGAGGTCGAGAGCCTGCCGTTCGCGGGCGCGGACTTCAAGGAGTTCGTGCGGACCGTCGAGGCGCTGCCCGCCACCGCCGAGGCCGTCGTCACCACCAAGCAGGACCGCTGGGCGCAGGCACTGCACGACCGCGGCCTCGACCCGGGCCTGTTCACCGCCATCCTGCGGATCAACGCCGCAGAGGGCGGCATCGAGCACCACTTCAAGTTCAAGACGTCCGACGACTTCGTGCAGTACCTGCTGAGCCTGGTCACCGAGCCGACCTCGGCGACGAAGGTGGCCACGATCCTGCGCGGCACCCGCGAACGCCTGGCCCGCCAGCCGCGGCTGCGCGCCGAGATCGCGTTCTGCGACGAGGCCGTCGACCTGCTCGACGTCCTGGACCGGGCCCGTGCCGCCGTCACCACCGCCACCACCGAGGCCGGCGCGGCCCGGGCGGCGGCGCTGCGCCTCGCCGCGGCGTTCACCGGCGCCGCCGCCCAGGCCGCGCAGCGGGCCGCGGCGCACGAGGCCGAGGCGGCCGCCGCCGCCCGCGCCGCACAGGACGCGCAGGCCCGCGCCGCCGGCCTCGACGTGCTGCTGCGCGAGGAGCAGTGGCAGGCCGCGTCCCGCCGGCACACCGACGCGCTCGCCGCCGTCGAGGACGCCGCCCGCACCGTCGAGGCGCGCCGCCGCCTGCACCGCGCCTGGCAGCTGGTCCCCGCCCTCACCGACCGCGACCAGCTCACCTCCCGCCTCGAGGCGGCCCGCGGCCGGCAGCGCGAGGCCGAGGCCGGCGCCGCCCCGCTGCGCCAGGCCAGGGCGGAGGCGGCCGCGGTGTACCTGTCGGTGCTGCGCGACGCGTGCGCCGAGCTCGACGACACGGTCGAGACCCTGGCCGCACAGGCCACCGACGCCGCCGACCAGCAGGCGAAGTCCCGCGCCCTCGCCGACGGCCTGCGCGCCGACCTCGGCGGCCTCGGCGGCCGCCAGCGCGCGATCGAGCAGCACCTCGCCGCCTTCGACCATGACTTGCACGCCGCCGCCGAGGCCGGCCACCTGACCACCGCCGGCCCCGCGGCCGGTGGCACGGCCGGCGCCGAAGCGGCCGGTGGCACGGATGGCACCGACGAGGCACGCGGCACGGGTGGCGCCGAGGGGGCAGGTCGCGCGGGCGGCGCCGACGAGGCACGCGGCGCGGGTGGCGTCGACGGCGGCGGCGCGGTCACGGTGGAGCGGCTGGCCGGGGCGCTGGCGGCGGCCCGGGGCGAGGACGACGCGGCGGCCCGCCGGCTGGCGGAGGAGCTACCGGCCGAGGCGGAGCGGCTCGACGCCGACCGGGCCGCGCACGAGCGGGACCGGGCCGCGGTGCACGCCGCCGTCACCGAGCTGACCAGGCAGCTGGCGACCCTGGACAGCGTGCGGACGCCGCTGCTCGCCGAGATCGACGCGCTCGCCACCGACCCACGGCTCACCGCGCTCACCGAGCGGGACACCGTCGACCCGGTCGCCGAGCACCGGCTCCTCGTCGACCAGCTGTCGGAGGCGATCATCAGCGCCGACCGGCAGCGCATCCAGCTGGCGGTCGCCGACGCCGAGGACGACCGGGCGGTGCAGGCCCTCGCGTCGCCGCGGGGGCTGCTGCCCGCGGCCCTGGACCTGGCCCGCGCCGCCGACGTGCTCGCCGCCGAGCGGATCCCGGCGGTCACCGGCTGGCACCATCTCGCCGACCGGGTCCCGCAGGATCGGTGGGCGGCCGCGGTACAGCGGGTACCGCACCTCGTCGGCGGCCTGCTCCTGCACGACGAGGCCGACCTGCCCCGGGCCCGCGACGCGCTGCGCCGGGCGGACCTCTTCCCGACCAGCGCCGTGCAGATCTCCACCACGGCCCGCCTCGACGAGGCGACCCGGGACGCGGCCCACGCGGACGGGGCTCCCCGGGACGGCGCCCGCCTCGACGAGGCGACCCGGGGCGGTGGCGGCACCGGCGGGACGGTGCGCGAGACCGGGTTCGTGCTGGAGCCGGCGCCGGCCATGTTCGACCGCACCGCCGCGGCCCGGGAGGCCGACCGGCGCGCCGGCAGCCGCCGCGACCGCGGCGAACGCGTCGAGGAGCTGCTCGACGCCCGCGACCACGACCTGCGGCTCAAGGACCAGCTGCGGCAGCTCGCCGACCGCTGCCCGCCCGGGCACCGCGAGCACCTCGACGCCGAGCACCGCCGGGCCGGCGAGCTGCTCGGCGAGGCGCGGGACCGGGCAGCACAGCTCGACGCGGCCCGCGGCGACCTCGACGCCCGCGCCGGCCGGCTGCGCGAGGCCCAGCAGCGGCTCGCCGAGCGGCGCAGGATCCTCGCCACCCGCCTCGGCGTCCTGCAGGACCTGTGCCGCCGCGCGCCCGAGGCCGACCGGCAGCGCGCCGAGCTGGCCCAGCTGCCGGCCCGCCGCGCCGACCTGGAGCGGCAGCTGGAGCAGGCGGAGGAGCAGGAGCGCGGGTACGCCGCCGTCGCTGCCCGCTGCACCGCCGGCGCCGAGCAGCACCGGGTCACGGCCCGCGGCCACCGCGCCAGGATCGACGAGCTGCGCCGGGTCGCCGACCCCCGCCCGCCGGCGCCGGCGCGGCCGGTGAGCCTGGCCGCGGCGATGAGCGCGTACCAGGCCGCCGACGAGGCGTACCTGCGCCGCTCCTCCGGCGATGCGCTGGAGGCCACGATCAGCGAGATCGGGCGGCGCCTCGACGCGCTGGACCGGCAGCTGCGGCAGTTCAGCGCCGAGGAGCACGAGACGGCGGCGCGGCTCGCGGCCACCCCCGAGGCCGCCGACCCGGCGCTGGTCGCGCGCGACACCGAGCTGGCGGAGCAGGAGCACTTCGCGGCCCGGGCGGCCGCCACCCGCGCCGAGTCCGAGCGCGACGCGGCCCGCCAGGAGCTCGCCGAACGCGCCGCGCAGCGGCCCGCCGCGGGGGAGCCGGCACTGGTCGTACACCTTGGGCAAGATCTGCGGGAGCAGCTGGAGCTGGCCGGGGAGACCGTCCGCGCCGCCCGGGACCGGCAGGCGGCGGAGGAGCAGGCGGCGCAGCTGCAGCACCGCCGGGCCGAGGACTTCCACGGGCTGGCCGGGGACCTCGAGGCGGACCTCGGCGAGCGCGGCGAGGCCGGCGCGGCACCGTTCGACGGTGACGTGGACGCGGCCCGGGAGGCCGGGCGCGCGGCCCGGCGGGCGTTGCAGGCGGCCGAGAAGGCGTTCGCCGCGGCCCGCAACCAGCTCGCCGCCGAGGTGCACCGCGTCGACCGGTGGGCCGGCGAGGAACGCTTCGCCGCGGTCACCGCCGAGGTCCGCGACCGGTTCCGCGGCGAGCACACCGCTGAGCTGCCCGCCGAGGCGGCCCGCGGGCTGGCGGGGGAGCTGCGCACGTACCGGCACGCGCTCGCCGGCGAGCTGGAGGCCGTCGACAAGGACAAGCACCTGGTGGTGACCGCGCTGTGCGCCGAGGTCCGGGAAGGGCTCAAGACGCTGCAGCGCGCCCAGCACCACGCGCAGCTGCCGCCTGGCCTCGCCGAGCACCTGCGCAACCGGCGGTTCCTCGACGTCGGCCCGCGCTCCACCGTGGACACCACGGACGCGACGCTGCGCAGCCGGGTGGAGCGGCTCGTGGAGCGCCTCGTCGCCCGCCAGGAGACGATCCCCGACGGGCTGAGCCTGGTGTGGGAGGCGACCACCGCCGTCGTCGGCCGCGGCAACTTCACCGCCCGGGTGCTGAAGCCGTCCACCGAGCTGGGCGAGGACCGGCAGCCGGTCGAGCTGATGAGCAAGTGGTCCGGCGGCGAGAAGGTGACGATCAGCCTGCTGCTGTTCTGCATGCTCGCCCGGCTGCGCGCCGCGAACCGCGGCGGTGACGTGCCCGGCCTCGGCGTGCTGCCGATGGACAACCCGCTGGGCACCGCCAACTACGTCGCGTTCCTGGACCTGCAGCGCCGGGTCGCCGCGGCCAACGGCATCCAGCTGGTGTTCCTGTCCGGCCTCGGCGACATGCGGGCCGTCGGCCGCTTCCCCAACGTGGTGCGGATGCGCAACACCCACCACCGCGGCCGCAACTACGCCCAGGTGCAGGAGCGGGAGCTCAACGACGAGCAGGTCATCGAGGGCATCACCACGGCCCGGCTCACGTTCCCGCACCAGGAGACGCTGCTGTAAGCGGCCAGCGCAGCGGAGGTGACGGTGTGAGTGGCCAGCGGAGCGGCTCGGGCCGCTCGCCATGGGTGCAGTGTTGGCTCGCGGCGGCGCCGGGGCGTAGCGGAGGTGACGGTGTGAGTGGCCAGCGGAGCGGCTCGGGCCGCTCGCCATGGGTGCAGGTTTGGCTCGCGGCGGCGCCGGGGCGTAGCGGAGGGGACGGTGTGAGTGGCCAGCGGAGCGGCTCGGGCCGCTCGCCATGGGTGCAGTGTTGGCTCGCGGCGGCGCCGGGGCGTAGCGGAGGTGACGGTGTGAGTGGCCAGCGGAGCGGCTCGGGCCGCTCGCCATGGGTGCAGTGTTGGCTCGCGGCGGCGCCGGAGCGCAGCGGAGGTGACGACGTGAGCCGGTTCCTCCGCCGCCCGCCCGGCACCGGCAGGTGCGGTGGGGCGGGCGGCGGGGTCCTCGGCTGGGTCAGCGCCAGGTTTCGTCCAGCGTGATGGTGCCGCCCGACGGGGTGCTCACCGTGCGGTTCGGGTCGCTCTCCCAGACCACGGCGCCGGCCGCGTCCTTGCGGATGTATTTGTACTCCACGACGGCCGAGCCCGGCAGGGTCACCTGGCCGGTCCACGTCGCGTCGGCCGTCTTCGTCAGCGGCACCGCGTTCGCCGGGTTCCACGACCCGATCGAGGGTGCGGCGCCGACGAGGTACAGCTGCTGCCCCGGCTCCTCGGCGACGTGCAGCGTCACATCGGCCTGCACGGTGGCGCCGGCCTCCCAGCCGTCCGATGTGGACAGCCAGCCGTCGGCGGGCACGGTGTCCGTGCGGTTGGGGCGGCTCTCCCAGGTGACGGTGCCGTCGGCGGCGACCTTCACGTACTTGTACTCGATCGCGGTGCCGGCCGGGACCTGCACCCGGGCCGTCCACTGCGGGTAGCCGGCGGCGGACAGGGGCACGCCCTTCGCCGGGTCCCAGGCGCCGAGCGCGGGGGCGTTGCCGACCAGGACGAGGCGCTCGCCGGGGGCGACGACGGCGTACGCGGAGAAGCTGACCGCCGGCGCGGGCGCCGCGACCGGGCGGGACACCCGGTGCCTGACGTCGATGGCGAGGGTGCTCAGGCCGGGCACGGTCGTGGTGAGCGCGCCGGCCGCGCCGACCGTCACCGTCGGGCCGGTGCAGCGGTTGCCGCGCACGGTGCCGCGGGTGACGTCGCAGTAGACGCCCGCCGGCAGGCCCGTGTCGAACGTGCGGGTGACCGCGGTGCTCTCCCGGTTGAGCACGATGTAGCCGCGGCCCTCCCGGGCGAACGCGATCGCGTTGTCGCCGTTGCTCCACCAGCGGCTGACCGGCGCGGTGCCGGCCGCGTTGCGGAAGCCGACCAGCCCCGTCGTCGCGGTGTCCTGGTGCTGGCAGAGCCAGCCGCCGGGGCCGCTGCTGACGCCGCCGCAGCGCACCGCGCCCAGGTCGCCGCCGGCCTTCGCGCCCGGCGGGCCCGCGTCGGTGCTGGTGAAGCCGTAGCTGGACAGCACCAGCGGGTGGCCGTAGGGCCAGGCCAGGGAGAAGGCGTTGCCGATCGCGAAGAGGGGGCCGTCCTTGTACGTGAGCGTCGCGCCGCTCTGGTCCCGCTCGGTGTCGTGGCTGTCGACGTACACGACGGCGCGGCCGGCGGGGGAGAAGCCCCATGCCTCGCCGAACTGGTCGAGCCAGCTGAGCTTGCCGGACTTCACCACCCGGCTGATCTGCTGGCCGTACGCGTCCTCGATGACGTCGCCGACGGGCAGGTAGTCCGACTTGGGGATCGGCGCGTTGCCCAGCACCTCCTGGTACAGGTACGCGGGCCGCTTGAGCTTGGCCTTGATCGCGGCGAGGTCGGCGGCCGGGACGTGCTTGGCGGCGTCGATGCGGAAGCCGTCGACGCCGAGGCGGATCAGGCCGTTGAGGTAGCCGGCGATGTCCGTGCGCACGTCCTCCTGCTCGGTGGCGAGGTCGGACAGGCCCAGCAGTTCGCAGTGCTGGATCTCCCACGCGTCGTTCCAGTCGCGGATCCAGTCGTCGTCGCCGCGGCCGCAGTGGTGGAAGTCGGTGGTGTCGTACAGGCCGGGGTAGTCGTACTTGCCGAAGCGGGTGCCGCCGCTGCCGGTGCCGCCGGCCGTCTGGCCGGACATGTGGTTGACGACGGCGTCGACGTAGACCTTGACCCCGGCGCGGTGGCAGGTCTCGACCATGCCGGCGAACTCGCGGGTGTTGCCGTAGCGGCTGTCGAGTTTGTAGCTGACCGGCTGGTACGCCTGCCACCACGGGTACCCCTGCGCGGGTAACTCGACGTGCTCCTGCGGCGGGGTGACCTGCACGGCGGCGTAGCCGGCGGGGCCGAGGACGGTGCGGCACTCGTGCGCGACGTCGCGCCACGGCCATTGGAAGAGGTGTGCGGTGACGTCCTTGCGGGCGCTGTCGCCGGACGCCTCGGCGGGTAGGGCACTGAGCCCGACGGCGGTCAGGGCAAGGACCGCCGCGAGCAGAAGGGGACGCTTCAACGGATACGCTCCACTGTAGGTTACTTGCAGAAGTTGCAAAGCCTTGCAAGAGCGATCTGATGCTAGCTTCCCCGTAACCCGCCGGTAAAGACCTGTTGATCTTTGCAAGGTGGCATCGGCGTTTCAGCAGCTCAAACCCGATGTGTCCGGTGAGAAGCTGGTCATTTTTGCAAGAAGCTTGACATACGTCAATCGGTCAGATCAGTCTTCCTCCACGCGTTGCCATGCCCTGCCGGGCTGTCACGTCGGTCGGTCCGCCACCGCATCGATGCACGCAAGGAGCACCCCGTGTCCCGCAGAAGAACCGCTTACTTCCGCAGCGGCCTGATGGCCGGAAGAGCAGTGGGGGGTTCCCACCCCACGCCCCCCGTGCGGCGCTTCGCGCCGCACGCAACCCTTGTGCTCACCGTCCTGACGCTGCTGGCGTCCCTCCTGGTCGTCCCTGCCCTCGCCGCCGCGGGCACCACGGTCACCGTGTACTACAAGCCCACCGCGGCCTGGAGCACCGTCAACATCCACTACGCGCCCAACGGCGGCGCCTGGACCCCCGTGCCCGGCGTGGCCATGACGCCGGCCTGCACCGGCTGGTACAGCAGGACGATCGACCTCGGATCCGCCACCGGCCTGCAGGTGGTGTTCAACAACGGCTCCGGTACCTGGGACAACAACGCCGGCCGCAACTACGCGCTCGGCACCGGCGACGTCACCGTCACCGGCGGGGTCGCCGGCACCGGCAACCCGTGCGGCGGCCAGCCGACCCCGACCACGCCGCCGCCCACCGGCAACACCGCCACCGTCTTCTACTCCACCGCCGGCAAGACCTGGCCGGTGGTGAACATCCACTACGCGCCGACCGGCGAGGCGTGGACCGCCGTGCCCGGCGTGGCGATGAACGAGGTCGCCTGCGCCGGCTGGGTGAAGAAGACCGTCGCCCTCGGCGCCGCCACCGGCATGCAGGCCGTGTTCAACAACGGCTCCGGCACCTGGGACAACAACAACGGCGCCAACTACCGGATCAATGCCGGCACCTCGACGGTCGCCGGCGGCGTCGTCACCGGCGGCGCCACCGACCCGTGCGCGGCGGTCCCGCCCGACACGACCCCGCCCAGCGTGCCTGGCGGCGTCACCGCGACCGTCGACCACGTCACCGTCACCCTCGCCTGGACCGCCTCGACCGACGACCGGGGCGTCACCGGGTACCAGATCTCCCGCACCCCGGGACCCGTCCTGCTGACCAGCTCGACCAACGGGTACATCGACGGCAGCCTCAGTCCGCGCACGAGCTACACGTACACCGTGAGAGCCGTCGACTCCGCCGGCAACCTCTCCGGCGCGTCCAGCACCGTCACCGTCATCACCGGCGACGTGCCACCGCTGCCGGCGGGCGGCTCGATGCTCGGCGGCGACCCGCGCAAGGAGAGCATCTACTTCGTGCTCACCGCCCGCTTCTACGACGGTGACACGTCCAACGACCGCGGCGGCAGCCAGCACGTCAAGTCCGGCAACGCCGCCAACAACGACCCGATGTTCCGCGGCGACTTCAAGGGCCTCGTCGACAAGCTCGACTACATCAAGGCCCTCGGCTTCTCCGCCATCTGGATCACGCCGGTCGTGCTCAATCGCTCCGACTACGACTACCACGGCTACCACGGCTGGGACTTCTTCCGCGTCGACCCGCGGCTGGAGTCGCCCGGCGCCTCGTACCAGGACCTCATCAACAGCGCGCACGCCAAGGGCCTGAAGATCTACCAGGACGTGGTCTACAACCACAGCTCCCGGTGGGGCGCCAAGGGCCTGTACGTGCCGACCGTGTGGGGCGCCCGCGACGGGCAGTGGGACTGGATGTACAGCGAGAAGGTCCCCGGCGCCACCTACAACCCGCTCAACGAGAACTCCCTCGGCCGCGCCTACAACGGCGACCTGTGGTCGACCACCGCGCCGGCCGGCAACACCTGCCCCAACTACGGCCAGACCAACGGCACGTTCAGCCCTGAGGGCTCCGCCAACCACCACTGCCAGTGGCCCAGCCCGACCGCGAAGATGTTCCCCGCCTCCCTCTACCACCAGTGCTGGATCGGCAACTGGGAGGGCGAGGACGCCCGCTCCTGCTGGCTGCACGACGACCTCGCCGACTTCAACACCGAGAACCCAGTCGTGCAGCAGTACCTCATCGACGCGTACAACTCCTACATCGACATGGGGGTGGACGGCTTCCGCGTCGACACCGCCGTGCACATCCCGCGGGTCACCTGGAACCGGCGCTTCCTGCCAGCCCTCCAGCAGCGCCTCACCCAGAAGTACGGTGCGGCCAAGGCCCAGGACTTCTACGTCTTCGGCGAGGTCGCCGCGTTCGTCAACGACAAGTGGAACCGCGGCTCGGTCAACCACTCCGCGCAGTTCTACACCTGGAAGGAGCGGCGCACCTACAGCGCGGACGACACGACCGCGGCCCTGGAGCAGTTCAACTACGAGAACCTGCAGGGCACCGGCAACCAGCCGACGTCCACCAACGCGTTCCTCAGCGGCACCGGAGGCAACCTCTACCACGCGCCGGACCACAGCCAGTTCTCCGGCATGAACATCATCGACATGCGGATGCACATGAACTTCGGTGACGCCGCCAACGCCTTCAACAACGGCAAGGACTCCGACGACAGCGTCAACGACGCCACGTACAACGCCGTGTACGTGGACTCGCACGACTACGGCCCCAACAAGTCCACCACCCGCTACGCCGGCGGGACGGACGCGTGGGCCGAGAACATGGACCTGATGTGGACGTTCCGCGGCGTCCCGGTCCTCTACTACGGCTCGGAGGTCGAGTTCCAGGCCGGCAAGCAGATCGACTGCGGCCCGACCTGCCCGCTGGCGAACACGGGCCGCGCGTACTTCGGCTCGTACGTCGAAGGGTCGGTCGTCGCGTCCGGGTACGGCACCGTCGCCAGCGCCAGCGGCCCGGTCGCCACCACCCTGAGCAAACCGCTGGTCCAGCACGTCCAGCGGCTCAACCAGATCCGCCGCGCGGTGCCGGCACTGCAGATGGGGCAGTACTCCACCGCGGGCGTCTCCGGCGGCATCGCCTACAAGCGCCGCTACACCGCCGGCAGCGTGGACAGCTTCGTCCTCGTCGCCATCTCCAGCACCGCCACGTTCACCGGCATCCCCAGCGGCACGTACACCGACGCCGTCACCGGTGACGTGCAGACCGTCGCCAACGGCACCCTCACCGCCACCGTGACCACCAAGGGCGCCATGCGCGTCTACGTGCTGTCGCTGCCCGGCAACCCCGCGCCGGGCAAGGTCGGCACCGCCGGCCCCTACCTCCGCTGACACCCCTCGGGAGACACCCTGTGAAGAAAAGACTGTTCAGTATCGGCGCGGTCGCGCTGGCCGTCGCCGGCGCGCTCACCTACCCGGTCCTGTCCGCCGACCGCTCCGCCGACGCCTCCACCGCCGCTGACGACGTCATCGCCAACCTGTGGCTGTGGCCCTGGACGTCGATCGCCACCGAGTGCACCAACGTCCTCGGCCCGGCCGGCTACGGCGCCGTGCAGGTCGCGCCGCCGGAGGACTCGATCAGCGTCGCCGGCCACCCGTGGTGGGACATCTACCAGCCGGCCGCGTACGACCTCAACAGCCGCATGGGCACCCGCGCCCAGTTCGTCTCGATGGTCAACACCTGTCACGCGGCGGGCGTCAAGGTGTACGTCGACGCCGTCATCAACCACATGACCGGTGCCAACCAGTCCTCGACGACCGCGTACGGCCCGGCGTCCTTCACCAACAACTACAGCTACCCGAGCGCCGGTTACGGGTACAACGACTTTCACCACAACGGCGGCGCCTGCCCCCAGGCCGACAACCAGATCCACGACTGGAACAACCAGACCGAGGTCTGGAACTGCCAGCTCGTCGGCCTGTCGGACCTCGCCACCGAGACCGACTACGTGCGCACGAAGATCGCCGGGTACCTCAACGACCTGCTCAGCGTCGGCGTCGACGGCTTCCGCATCGACGCGGCCAAGCACATGGCCCAGGCCGACCTCGCCGCCATCAAGGGCAAGCTCACCAACCCCAACGTGTACTGGGCACAGGAGGTCATGCCCGGCGGCAGCGGCAACCTGTCCATGGCCGCCTACGAGGCCACCGGCGGCGTGCTCGAGTTCAACTACGCCACCAACCTCAAGAACCAGTTCACCGGCAACATCGCCAACCTGCAGACCTTCGGTACCAGCTGGGGCCTGCGGCCCTCGGACAAGGCGACCGCGTTCGTGTCCAACCACGACACCGAGCGCAACGGCTCCACCCTCAGCTACAAGAACGGCAGCACCGACACCCTCGCCACCGTCTTCATGCTGGCCTGGAACTACGGCACCCCCAACGTGATGAGCTCCTTCAGCTTCACCAACACCGAGGCCTCCCCGCCGGCCGACGCCAACGGCTACGTCACCGCCGTCACCTGCGGCAGCGGCTGGGAGTGCCAGCACCGCCAGCGCTCGATCCGCAACATGGTCGGCTTCCACAACGCCACCCGCGCGAGCTCGACCGTCGGCAACTGGTGGAGCGACGGCTCGAACGCGATCGCCTTCTCCCGCGGCGCGCTCGGCTGGACCCTCATCAACAACGGCGGCGGCTCGGTCGCCTCGCGCACCTTCAGCACCGGCCTGCCCGCCGGCACGTACTGCGACGTCATCCACGGCGACTACACCGCCTCGACCTCCTCGTGCAGCGGCCCGACCGTCACCGTCAACGGCTCCGGCCAGGCCACCGTCGGCGCGAACGCCAAGGACGCCGTCGCCATCCACGCCAACGCCCGCGTCACCGGCGGCACCCCGTCGCCGACCCCGTCCACCTCGTCGCCCGTGCCGTCCGGGGTCGCCTTCACCGTGACCGGCGCCCCCACCGGCAACCCCGTCTACCTGGTCGGCTCGGTCGCGGCGCTCGGCTCCTGGAACACCGCCAACGCCATCCCGATGACCGCCGCCGGCTCCGCCTGGACCACGACGGTCGCCCTGCCGGCGAACACCGCCATCGAGTACAAGTTCATCACCAAGACCGCCGCGGGCGCCGTCACCTGGGAGCCGGGCAGCAACCACACGTACACCGTCCCGGCCGGCGGCACGGGCACCATCAACACCACCTGGAACGGCTCCACGACCACCCAGCCGGTGGTCACCTTCAACGCCACGGTCACCACGGTCCTGGGCCAGAACGTGTACGTCGTCGGCTCCATCGCCGCCCTGGGCTCCTGGAACACGGCGAACGCGGTCGCCCTCTCCTCGGCCGGCTACCCCGTCTGGTCCGGCACGGTTACCATGCCGGCCAACACCGCGGTCGAGTACAAGTTCATCAAGAAGGACGGCTCGGGCAACGTCACCTGGGAGAGCGGCGCCAACCGCACCCTGAACACCGGCACCGCCAACCAGACCGTCAACGCCACCTGGAAGTAGGTCCCGCCCCGCTCGAACGGCGGATCCGGCAGCCCTCTGCCGGATCCGCCATTCCCTCGTGCGTCCTGCCCCGACCGACGGGGCCGTGATCGAAGGACGGGATTGGTCGCCCGGATGACCACTCCGCTCCTTCGATCACGGCCGGGGCGACCGGCGGCGGCGAGATCACGGTCTGAGCGCCGGTTCCGCCCGGTTTGGGGGATATGATGCGGTGCCGGACGACGCCGAGGGGACATGGGGACGGCTGAGGGGGCACGAGGACGGCCGCGGGGCGCCTTGGATCACGGGGGTCTTGATCAACGGCGTGGAGTGGTCGTCCGGATGGCCAGGGCCGTCCTTCGATCATGGGGCGGGGCGGTCGGCGGCGGCGAGATCACGGTCTGAGCGCTGGTTTCGCCCGGTCCAAGCGGCATGGGGCGGTGCCGAGCGACGCCGGGGGACACGGGGACGGCTGAGGGGGCACGAGGACGGCTGCGGGGCGCCTTGGGCTTCGGGCCTTGATCGAGGGCGCGGAGTGGTCGCCCGGATGACCAGGGCCGTCCTTGGATCGCGTCGGACTAGCGTGAAGCCGGCGGAAGCGTGCCGGTCGACGGCGAGAACCTGCCGGTGAAGGGCGGGAACGCACCATCGGGCGGGAGCACCGCGACGGTCTGCGGGATCACTCCGGTCGCCGGCGGGAGCCCGCCGGCGGAGGCTGGAAACGTGCCGGTGGACGGTGGGAACGTGCCGGTGGCGGGTGCTGGCGACGGGCGGGGGACGTCGTGCGGGTTGCGGGCCGGCATCGGCAGGACGATCGACGGGTCCACGGACCGGTCGATGCGGGCGGCGGTGTCGGCGGGCGCGGCGAACAGGGCCGGCTCGACCAGCACCGCGATCCCGTCCAGGCCGATCAGCTGCCGCGCGCCGTCCGGCCACGCGTGCACCACCGCGCAGGAGCGGTAGCGGACCGTCGCCCGGCACTCGCCCTCGACGATGCTGACCCCGTCAGCGCCGAGGACGAGCGAAGCGCCGGAGCCGTCGACCGCCCGGTACGTGTGTCCGGGGACCGTGTCCGTGGACGTCGTCGGCGCCGCCGCGAACCCGGCCCAGTCGGCGCGGCTGCCGGGCGGCACCTGCAGCAGCCCTGAGCCGAGGACCTGCAGGGCGGCGCCGTGCACGTCGTCGAGGGTGACGGCGTACAGCTGGGCGCGCAGCTCGTCGAGGGTGCGCAGCCGCGCGCCGGTGAGCAGGTCGGTGGCCAGGCCCGGCAGCCGGCCGGCGGGCGCGTCGGGGTGGCGCAGCGCCTCGTCGCGTTTCGCGCGGACCGTGTCGAGCTCGGTCTGGGTGATCCGGCCGACCCGGAACCCGGCGAGGACGTCGACGAAACCGCCGACGACCGCGCCCTGCTTCTCCGGCAGCGCGTCGGCGAACGCGGTGACCACCGCCATACCGTCGCCGCGCGGGTCGTAGGCGGCGCTCGCCGCGTACGACAGGCCGCTCTCCTGCCGCAGCGACCGGAACAGCTCCCGCTCCAGCATCAGGGCGAACACCGAACCGGCCACGTGCCGGCGCATGACGCCGTCGAAGACGACGCCGCCGGGGACGCCGGTGAAGTACGCCGGTGTCGCCGGCAGCACCGTCGAAGCGACCGGCACCGGGCGGAGCGTCCCGGCCGGCAGCCGCAGCCGCAGGCCCGGCGGGACCCGGTCGCCGGAGATCCACAGCACCGCGTTCGCGCGGGTGAACCAGGCGTTCGCCCAGGCCCGCACGTCGTCGGGGCCGAGCCGGTCGATGCCCCACTCGGGGTAGCTGACCAGACCGTAGTGCTGGGCGCCGTGCCGCCACATCGGCAGCAGCTGGTTGACGCCGCCTCCGCGCCCGCCCGCCTCGGTGCGCAGGATCGCCTTTTCGGTCTCCAGCCGCTGCACCGGCAGGTCGGCGAGGGAGTCGCAGACCATCTCCAGGTACGTGACGATGTCGCGCTCGCTGCCCTGCATGTGGAAGTGGGTGACGACGCTGCCGGTGGCGCCGTTGTAGTGGTAGTCGGCGACGCCGTGCCGGTGCAGCGCGAGATGCTCGACGAGGTGCGTGATGCCGATGCGGGCGGCGCCCTCGTCGGCCAGGCCGACCCGGAAGGTCAGCCCGGCGGTCATCGGGCCGGAGCTCGGCGCGAGCAGCGTCGGGACGCCGTCGACGTCGGTGCGGTGCAGCACGGGATCAGCCTCTCGCCAGCGCGCGGTCACGGAGGTTGGCGTACGTGGTTCCGGGGTTGCCGAAGTACGACGCCCAGAGCGGGGTGCGCCGCCCGGCCAGGGCCCGGAAGTGCGGCGCCGCGGCCGCGTGGTCGCCGATGAGGGAGAACAGCATCGCGAAGTAGTCGTGCGCGGTGTGGAACCGGTAGCCGCCCTGGAACGCGGGGTGCCGGACGGTCTGGTCGGCGACCTGGTGGATCTGCGCGACGACGGCCGGGGCGCGCAGGAGCGCCGTGCCCTCGGCGTCGGAGCCGGCGGCCTGGTACCGCTCCATGTGCCCGGCGAGGACCGCCAGCAGCCCGAGCGACCCGGCCGGGGCGGTGCGCAGCAGCTCGGCGCCGAACTCGGACACCTTCTCCCACGAGCCGCCCCACTTCGGCTGCAGCTGCTGCACGAGGTGGTATCCGGCGATGTACGCGTGCGGGTGGTGCGCGCCGAGCCGGTCGTAGCGCCGGCGGGCCTCGTCGTGGCCGAGCGAGATGCCCCGGCAGATGATCATCCGCTCCAGCCACGCGTAACCCTGCCGCGGGTCGCGCGCGGTGACCTCGATGAGGATCTGCTCGGCCCGGTTGAGGTACTCGTAGAAGCCGGTCCACTGCTGCCGGGTCACGCTGCGGGCCCAGCCGGTGCCGCGGATGTTCCAGCCGTGGCGGACGGTGCGGACCCCGAGGATGGTGTACGCCATCGCCCAGGACGGGTCGCCGACCGGCACCCGCTGGAGCATCTGGTCACTCAGGCGGTCCTCCACCTGGCCGCACGCCACCGCGAGGTCGTCGAGGCTGCGCAGGCCGCCGAGGAACGCCGCGACGGCCGGCCAGTCACCCCGGTCGGCGTCGGCGGTGAGCCGCCGCAGCTCGGTGAAGAGGTCGGCCGGCTGGCTCTCCGGCACCGGCATCTGAAACGGCACGGCGCGGAGCATATGCGAGCGGGCGCCGTCCCGATGCCCCCCGGGAGGGCAGGCATCGGGACGGCCCGACGACCTACGCGCGCAGCCAGACCGCCGCGTCGGGCGGCAGCGTCCCGTCGAGCAGGTCGCCGCTGGCCAGGACGACGGAGCCCGCCGGGACCGGGACGGCGGCACCGGACAGGTTGACCACGCAGCGGACGCCGTCGCGGGTGAAGTCCAGCACGCCGGCGGGGGAGTCGTGCCAGGTGAGCGGGCCGGTGAAGGTGCGGCGCAGGCGCAGGGCCGTGCGGTACAGCTCCAGGAACGACGACGGCACGCCCTGCTGCGCCGAGGCGGCCAGGCCGGCCCAGTCGGGCTGGGGGAGCCAGGAGCGGCCGGTCGTCGAGAAGCCGTACGCCGGCAGGGAAGCGTCCCAGGGCAGCGGCACGCGGCAGCCGTCGCGGCCCGGGTCGGTGCCGCCGGAGCGGTGCCACACGGGGTCCTGGCGGGCTTCGGCGGGCAGGTCCAGCACCTCCGGCAGGCCCAGCTCCTCGCCCTGGTACAGGTAGACCGCGCCGGGCAGGGCCAGCATGAGCAGCGCCGCGGCGCGGGCGGTGCCGGGGGAGCCGAAGCGGGTCACGTGGCGGGGCTTGTCGTGGTTGGACAGGACCCAGGTGGTCGGCGCGCCCACGCTGTCGGCGGCCTCGATGCAGGCGTCGATCGTGGCGCGCAGCTCGCGGGCGGACCAGGGCGCGGCGAGGAAGTCGAAGTTGAACGCCTGGTGCAGCTCGTCGGGGGCGACGTACCGGGCCAGCCGCAGCGGGGTCGACGCCCACGCCTCGGCGACGGCCATGCGGTCGCCGGGGTAGGAGTCGAGGATCTTGCGCCAGGCGCGGTAGATCTCGTGCACGCCGTCCTGGTCGAAGTACGGCAGCGGCTCCCGGCCGAGCAGCCCGATCTGCTGCGGGTGCCCGACGGACGGCAGGCCGG
Source organism: Dactylosporangium sp. NPDC050688 (assembly GCF_040654515.1). NCBI lineage: Bacteria > Bacillati > Actinomycetota > Actinomycetes > Micromonosporales > Micromonosporaceae > Dactylosporangium > Dactylosporangium sp. NPDC050688. The sequence goes on along the minus strand of NZ_JBFAIC010000071.1, from coordinate 8,677 downwards.
CCTCCTTGACCATGCCGTGGGCGACGTCGACGCGGAAACCGTCGACGCCCCGGTCGAGCCAGAAGCGCAGCACCGACTCGAACTCGGCGCGCACGTCGGCGTTGTCCCAGTTCAGGTCGGGCTGGCCGGGGTCGAACAGGTGCAGGTACCACTCGCCGTCCGGGGTACGGGTCCAGGCGCGGCCGCCGAAGATGGACTCCCAGTCGTTCGGCGGCTCATCGCCGCTGTTCCGGAAGATGTACCGGTCGCGGGCGAGGGACCCGGGCGGCGAGGCCAGCGCCTCGGTGAACCAGGCGTGCTGCGCCGAGGTGTGGTTGGGCACGATGTCGACGATGACCCGGATGTCCAGGGCGTGCGCCGCGGCGAGCATCGCGTCGAAGTCGGCGAGGGTGCCGAACATCGGGTCCACGTCGCGGTAGTCGGCGACGTCGTAGCCGCCGTCGACCATCGGGGAGCGGTAGAACGGCGTCAGCCAGATCGCGTCGACGCCGAGGTCCTTGAGGTACGGCAGCCGCTCCCGCAGCCCGATGAGGTCGCCCTCGCCGTCGCCGTTGCCGTCGGCGAAGCTGCGGACGTAGATCTCGTAAATGGCAGCGGTACGCCACCAGTTGGAAGAAGGCACGGTGAAGGGTCCCTTGCACTGAAGGCCGGAGGATGACGAGCGATGAAAGAAGACGTCAGCGGGCGACGATGCCCGTCGAGCCGCGGACCACGAGCTCGGGGTTGAAGAGGAACTCCGAGTGCGGAGTCGGCTGCCCGTTGATGGTGTCGACGAGGGCCCGCACGGCGGCGTTGGACATCGCCCGGACCGGCTGCCGCAGGGTCGTCAGCGGCGGGTCGGTGAAGGCGATGAGCAGCGAGTCGTCGTAACCGACCACGGAGACGTCCTTGGGCACCGACAGGCCGCGGGCGCGGGCGGCGCGGATCGCGCCGAGCGCCATCAGGTCGGAGCCGCAGACGAGCCCGGTCGCGCCGCGCGCGATGAGCCGGTCGGCCGCGGCGGCGCCGCCCTCGACGCCGAAGAGGGACAGCTCGACCATCTCGTCGAGGCCGTGGCGCTGCATCGCCGCGCGGTATCCGGTGAGCTTGCGCTGCACCGGCAGGTAACGGTCGGGGCCCGAGATGAGGCCGATACGGGTGTGGCCAAGGGAGGCCAGGTGGTCGACCGCCGTCTGGCTGGCGAGCCGGTCGTCGCAGGAGATGCAGGGCGCGTCGAGGCCCGCGACGTATCCGGTGATCATCACGATCGGCAGGGGCCGGTCGATCAGCTTGCGGTAGCGGTCGTGGTCGGCCGTGGTGTCGGCGTGCAGGCCGGAGATGAAGATGATCCCGGCCACGGACCGGTCCAGCAGCATCTCGACATACTCGTCCTCGGTCACGCCGCCCGGGGTCTGCGTGCACAGCACCGGGGTGAAGCCGTGCTGCGCCAGTGCCGACTCGATGATCTGGGCGAAGAGCGGGAAGATGGGGTTCTCCAGCTCGGGCGTGACCAGCCCGACGAGGCCCGCGCTGCGCTTGCGCAACCGCTCGGGGCGCTCGTAGCCGAGCACGTCGAGCGCGGTGAGGACGGCCTGCCGCGTGTCCGCGCTGACGCCGGCGCGGTTGTTGAGCACGCGGGACACCGTCGCCTCGCTGACCTCCGCCTGCCGGGCGATGTCAGCGAGCCGGGCACGGGGTGGCTCGGTGGACATAGGGCGACTGTAAAGCATCGAACCGCGGTTTGTGAAAGGTCGATGCAAGGTCTTTCATTCACAGCAAGGTCTTGCTAGCGTTCGGCCACGGAGTACGGGTGTCGTTGGAATCGCGACCCGACACCCGTACGCCGCACACCCCGTTCTGGCATTGCCACGTGGCTCCGTGAGGAGACCGCGCAACACCCCCTGCACACCTTGCACGCCTTTGCACCGCGGTCCCAGCCGTGCGGCCCTCGACGGGCCCGCCCGAAGCCGCGGCGATGAGGCACACCCCTGTCCGAACAGGAGAAATCCCCATGCGCATCCGCATCACGGGTGTCGTCACCCTTGCGGCTCTGTCGTTAGCACTCACCGCCTGCGGCGACGGCGACACGAGCAGCCCGTCGTCGACGGAGTCGAAGGCCGCCGGCGGCACCCTCACCATCTGGGCCGACGACCAGCGCGCCGCGGCGCTCAAGCCGTTCGCCGAGAAGTTCGGCAAGGACAACGGCGTCACCGTCCAGGTCCAGGCCGTCTCCAAGGACCTGCAGACCAACTTCGTGACCGCCTCGCAGTCCGGCAAGGGCCCGGACATCGTGGTCGGCGCGCACGACTGGATCGGCAACCTGGTCCAGAACGGCGCGATCGACCCGGTGCAGCTGCCCGACGCGCAGAAGTCGGCGTTCGCCGAGGTCGCGGTCAAGGCCGTCACGTTCAACGGCCAGCTCTACGGCGTGCCATACGCGATCGAGAACCTCGCGCTCATCCGCAACACCGACCTGGCGCCCGCCGCGCCCGCGTCGATCGAGGACCTCGTCAAGGCCGGGCAGACGCTGAAGACCGCCGGCAAGGTCACCAACATCATGTCGCTGCAGGTCGGCCCCAACGGCGACGCGTACCACGCGTACCCGCTGTACACCTCCGCCGGCGGTTACCTGTTCGGGCAGAAGCCCAACGGCGACTACGACCCCGCCGACCTCGGCGTGGACAAGCCCGCGTCGGTCGAGGCGTTCAAGAAGATCGCCGCCCTCGGTGAGAAGGGCAGCGGCGCGCTGACCCGCTCGGTCACCGGCGACAACGCGATCCCCACGTTCACCGGCGGCAAGACCGCGTTCCTCATCTCCGGCCCGTGGGCCGTCGCCGACATCAAGAAGGCCGGCGTCAAGTACGACATCACCCCGATCCCGGCGTTCGCCGGTGGCAAGCCCGCCCAGCCGTTCGTCGGCGTGCAGGCGTTCTACGTGGCCAGCAAGGGCAAGAGCAAGGCCCTGGCCAACGAGTTCATCACCAACCACCTGACCAAGCCCGACCTGCAGGTCGCGCTGTACCAGGCCAACCCGCGCCCGCCGGCGCTCGTCGCCGCGCTCGACCAGGTCAAGGGCAGCGACCCCGACATCCAGAAGTGGCTCGACGCCGGCAAGGGCGGCGCCGTGCTCCCCGCGATCCCGGCCATGGCCGCGGTGTGGGACCCGTTCGGTAAGGCTGAGGCCGCGATCATCGGCGGTGCCGACGTGCAGACGACGCTGGCCGCCGCCGGCAAGGCGATCACCGAAGCGATCAACAAGTAACGATGACGACGACGATCCAGCGGGGAGGCGGCTCGCTCGCCGGCCCCACCATCAAGATCGCCCTGCTCGGCGCCGGGCTGGCGTTGGCGATCGCGGCCGCCCTCCCGCTGGTCGACGCCCATGCCTGGGGCTGGCTCGCGGTGCTCGCCGCGACCACCGCACTGCTCTTCTACGTCTACCTGACCCCGCGGCACATCGCCGCCAAGTACCTGGTGCCCGGCACCGTCTTCCTGCTCGCCTTCCAGGCGCTGCCGGTGCTCTACACCGCCAGCACCGCGTTCACCAACTACGGCGACGGGCATCGCGGCAGCAAGGCCGAGGCGATCACCGCCGTGCAGGGCGCGTCGGTGAAGCAGGTCCCCGGCTCCATGGAGTACGACCTCGCCGTCGCCACCCGGGAGGGCGCCATCGTCTTCCTGCTGGTCGACAAGGCCGGCGCGACGTTCGTCGGCGACGGCACCGGGCTGCACCCGGCGCAGTTCACCGTCGAGGGCGGCAGGATCGTCGCCGCCGACGGCTACACCCTGCTGAGCCTCGGCGAGGCCAACCTGCGCAACGACGACATCCTGGCCTTCAGCGTGCCGACCGGCGAGGGCGCGGTCCGCGCGTCCGGCCTCACCCGCGCGTACAACGGCCAGGCCACCCAGTTCTACGACCCGGGCTGCGACTGCGTCACCGACCGCGGCACCGGCAGGCAGTGGAGGGCCGACAACGACTCCGGCAGTTTCGTCGCCGCCGACGGCGACCGGCTCCCGCAGGGCTGGAAGGTGTCCGTCGGGCTGAGCAACTTCACCCGCGTCCTCACCGACTCCCGCATCTCCGGGCACTTCCTGGGCACCCTCGCGTGGAACTTCGCGTTCGCGATCGCCTCGGTGCTCGTCACGTTCGGCCTCGGGCTCGGCTGCGCCCTGGCGCTCAACGCCAAGCTGCGCGGCCGCAGCTTCTACCGGGTGCTGCTGGTGCTGCCGTACGCGATGCCGGGCTTCGCCATGCTGCTGGTCTGGCGGGACCTGTTCAACCAGCAGTTCGGGCTGGTGAACCGGTTCTTCGGCATCGATGTCGACTGGTTCGGCCAGCCGTGGACGGCGCGCCTCGCGGTCATCCTCGTGCAGATGTGGATGGGGTACCCGTACATGTTCCTCGTCGCCACCGGCGCGCTACAGGCGATCCCGAAGGAGATGACGGAGGCCGCCACCATCGACGGCGCCTCGGTGCTGCAGCGCTTCAAGCGGGTCACCCTGCCGCTGCTGCTGGTCGCGCTGACGCCGCTGCTGATCGCGTCGTTCGCGTTCAACTTCAACAACTTCAACGCGATCTACCTGACCACCGAGGGCGGCCCGTTCCCGCCCGACGACTCCACCGTCGGCGCCACGGACCTGCTCATCACCTACACGTACCGGCTGGCGTTCGGCGGCTCCGGCGCCCAGTTCGGCTTCGCCGCGGCCATCTCGGTCTACATCTTCGCCATCGTGGCGATCGTGTCGCTGATCGGCTTCCGCCGCAGCCGCAAGCAGGAGGAGGTGTACTCATGACCGCGCCGACGCACCGCCGAGGTGACGGCATGACCGTGCCGAGGCGCACCAGGGGCAACGGTATGACGAAGTGGATGCGCAGGCTCGGGTGGCGGCACGCGGTCGGGATCGCCGCCGTGATGTTCTCGCTCTTCCCGATCGTGTTCGTGGTGTCCGCCGCGTTCAACCCGGTCGGCTCGCTGAGCTCCACCGAGCTGTACCCGACCGGGGCCAGCACGGCGAACTTCGCGGACCTGTTCGGCACGACCGCGTTCGGCCGGTGGTACGTCAACTCGGTCGTCATCGCCAGCATCGCCGCGGCCGCCGCCGTGTTCCTGTCGGTGCTCGCCGCGTACGCCTTCTCCCGGATGCGGTTCGCCGGCCGGCGGGTCGGGCTGATGGCGCTGCTGCTCATCCAGATGTTCCCGCAGTTCCTCGCGGTCGTCACGATCTACCTGATCTTCGCCGAGATCGGTGACTTCTACCCCGCGTTCGGGCTGGACACCCCGTGGGGCCTGATGCTGCTGTACCTCGGCGGCGCGCTCGGCGTGAACACCTGGCTCATGAAGGGTTTCCTGGACACGGTGCCCCGGGAGCTGGACGAGTCCGCGGTGATGGACGGCGCCACCCACGCGCAGACGTTCTTCCGGATCACGCTGCCGCTGATCGCGCCGATCCTCGCCGTCACCGCGCTGCTCGGGTTCATCGGCACGATCAACGAGGTCCTGCTGGCGAACGTGTTCCTGCGCTCCGACGACTCCAAGACCCTCGCGGTCGGCCTGTACGGTCTCATCGCCGGGCAGCGCAACGCCAACTTCGGCATGTTCTGCGCCGGCTCGCTGCTCACCGCGATCCCGACCGTGCTGGTCTTCCAGTCGCTGCAGCGCTACATCGTGTCGGGCCTGACCGCCGGGGCGGTGAAGGGGTGATCCACCACGACGGCTCGGCGCTGCACGTGCCCGACCAGTCCCCGCAGCCGGGCGACGACGTCGAGGTCTACCTGCGCACCTCGCCCGGCGTCTCGCAGGTGCACGTGCGCTCCGTCCTGGACGGCGAGCCGCGCTTCAGCGAGGCGACCGCCGAGCGCCGCGGCGACGAGCTGTGGTGGCGGGCCACCCTGCCGGTGCGCAATCCGGTCACCCCGTACCGCTTCCTGGTCGACGAGCACTGGTACACCGCGGCCGGCCCGGCGGACCACGAGGTCTCCGACGCCACGGACTTCCGGCTGGTGGCACACCCGGCGCCGGCGGCCTGGATCCGTGACGCGAGCGTCTACCAGATCTTCCCCGACCGGTTCGCCCGCTCGCTGGCATGGCCCGAGCGCGCCCTGCCGGCGTGGGCGGTGCCGTGCGGCTGGGACGCCGCCGTCGTCGGGCGCGGCGAGCTGACCGGGCGGCAGGTGTACGGTGGCGACCTCGACGGCATCGCCGGCCGGCTGGACCACATCCAGTCGCTGGGCTGCGACACCGTGTACCTGACGCCGTTCTTCCCGGCCGGCTCCAACCACCGCTACGACGCGTCCACGTTCGACGCCGTCGACCCGCTGCTGGGCGGCGACGCGGCCCTCGCCCGGCTCGCCGGCGCCCTGCACGCCCGCGGGATGCGGCTCATCGGCGACATCACCACCAACCACACCGGCGACCGGCACGAGTGGTTCCTGGACCCGGCCGCGCAGGACCGCTACTACCGTTTCCCGGACGGCGGGTACGCGTCCTGGCTGGGCGTACCGAGCCTGCCGAAGCTCAACTGGAACTCCACCGGCCTGCGCAAGGCGTTCGTCGACCCGCTGCAGCGGTGGCTCGAGCACCTCGACGGCTGGCGGGTCGACGTGGCCAACATGACCGGCCGGCACGGCACCGACGACCTCACCCACGAGGTGTCGCGGCTCGTCGCCCGAGCCGTGCGCGACGTGCGCCCCGACGCGATGCTCGTCGCCGAGCACGCCCACGGCGCCGGCGGCGACCTGGACCTGGACGGCTGGCAGGGCACGATGAACTACGCCGGGTTCACCCGCCCGCTGTGGACCTGGCTGCGCGCCCCCGACCTGGGCCTGCCGGACTTCCTCGGGGTCCCCGGCGGGGTGCCGTTCCGCGGCGGCGACGCCGTGGTGCGGTCGATGCGCTCGGTCTCGGCCAGCATGTCGTGGCGGTCGTGGACGCACTCGTGGACGGCGCTGAGCACCCACGACACGCCCCGCGTGCGGACCGTCGTGGGCGACCCGGACCGGGTGGAGGTGGCCGCCGGGCTCCTGGCCACCCTGCCGGGCGTGCCGATGGTCTTCGCCGGCGACGAGCTCGGCCTGACCGGCACCAACGGCGAGGAGTCCCGGCGCACCATGCCGTGGCACGACGAGGACAGCTGGCACCGGCCGACCCTGGCCCGGTACCGGGCGCTGCTCGGCCTGCGCCGCGCCCACCCGGCGCTGCGCCACGGCGGGATGCGGGTCGCGCACGCCGACGCCGACACGATCGCGTTCTGGCGGGAGAGCCCCGGAGAGCGGATCCTCGTCGTGGCCCGCCGGGCGCCGGGCGCGCCGGTGCGTGTCGCCGGGTTCGAGGGTGCGGTCAACCTGTACGGCGGCGCGGCGGAGATCCCCACCGACGGCCCGACCTTCCAGGTGTGGTCGGTCGGGTAGGCAACGTATTGACAGGTTGGCCTCGAAGTTCGTGAAGCCCGGCGCGAAGCGGGTCGCCACCGGCTACGGCAGCACCGGCACCGTCACCAACGTCGCGTTCCTCAACCCCGACGGCACGCTCGTCGCCGTGGTGGTCAACCAGACGAACGGCAACCAGGCGTTCACGCTGCGCGTCGGCACCCAGCAGGTCAGCAGCACCCTGCCGGCCAAAACCGTCGGCACCTACCTGTGGGAGGGCGCCAGCAGCGGTACCCCGTCGACGCGGGTCGGCCCGATCACCGGCTACGGAGCCAAGTGCGTCGACGTCGCCGGCGCCAACCCGGCCAACGGCACGAAGATCCAACTGTGGACCTGCAACGGCACCGCCGCCCAGTCGTGGACCGTCGGCACGGACGGCACGCTGCGCGCCCTCGGCAAGTGCCTCGACGTCGCCGCCGCGAACTCCGCCAACGGTACGAAGGTGCAGCTGTACGACTGCAACGGCACCGCGGCCCAGACGTGGACGGCGCCGGGCGACGGCACGCTGCGGGCCCTCGGCAAGTGCCTGGACGCCACCGGGCCCAGCTCGGCCGACGGCACCCAGCTGCAGATCTGGGCGTGCGGCACGGGCCAGAACCAGCGCTGGACCCTGCCTGCCTGAGCCTTGTCCTTTGGCCTTGTCGCTGGCCTTGTCTTTGGTCAGGCGCGTTCCATGGCCGGGGCGCGCCTGACCCGCTCCACCCACAGTTCGAACAGCAGCGTGGTGAACGGCGGGATCGACGCGACCGCGCCCAGGGCGATCCGTCCCAGCCCCCACCGTTCTTTCACCGCGACCCACAGCAGCGCGGCCAGATACGCGACGAACATGGCGCCGTGGACCGGCCCGAAGATCTTGACCCCGATCTCGTTCTCGGCCACGACGTACTTGAAGAGCATCCCGACCAGCAGGCCGAGCCAGGAGCACGCCTCCCCGATCGCGGCGAGCCGGAACACCCGTGCGGCAGTGTTGTTCACCGGTAGAGCGTCCACCCTCGTGCGCACATGGCTGAGGCCGGTCACCATGTTTGGTGACCGGCCTCACGCCAGGGGCTGCGGGTGTGTCAGTTGGAGGCCATGCCGAGTTCGCCGGCGCCGCCGGTGCTGATCTGGGTGGCCGACGCGAACGTGCTGTTCAGGCGGGCCTGGAGGGCGTCGAGCTGGTGGTACTCGCTGGCGTTGTAGGACTCGCTGCCCTCGGCGGCGAAGATGTGGTCGGTCTCGGCGGCGGAGTGGTCGTAGGAGGTGAAGTCCGACTCCTCGTAGTGCGAGCCG